>NZ_CANUAR010000002.1:0-267914 GCF_947855755.1 uncultured Coprobacter sp. | reverse complement strand
AAACCGTTGTACTGCAAGGTACCGGGGGTTCGAATCCCTCCCTCTCCGCTGAACTTACTGGACAGAAATGGTCAGTAAACGGACAAAAAGCTATAAATCAATGATTTGTAGCTTTTTTATTGCCATAAACTCCGGTCTCCAAAATTTTCCCCCAAATAAAGTTTATAAATCAATTATATAGTCAAACAATTTTATTTATAAGTAATATATCTTCTTTTTTATACGAACAAAAAAGTAAAATATTTTTTGCTCATCAAAAAATTATCTACATTTGCAGCGGATAAAAACATTTTGCTTTTTATCTTTAAAATTATTGCATTGGAGAGATGGCAGAGTGGTCGATTGTGGCGGTCTCGAAAACCGTTGTACCTTCGGGTACCGGGGGTTCGAATCCCCCTCTCTCCGCTGAATTAATCGACAGCAAGCAGATAATTCCTGTAAATTATTGAATTTGTGGAAATTTTTTTTATCGCTTTGTGTCTGCCTTAAAATATATCTTTTCGCCTTTAAAAGACAAAGTTCATAATATCCACAAACTGTGGTAAGTTTTCTGAAAATATTCGACATGCATTGACTCCACTTCTCGCATTTTTAGAGCAGGGTGTTGCCATGCATAGAGATATTTTACATAGTCAGACCGTTTATAGATGTGAATGTCTCCATTATCTTCTTACGTAGCCACCCATCGGGCAACCTACGTTCAAACACCAGATAAGCAAATAACCTAAAAATAAAAGATGCCTGTATGGTTATTTACAACCTGTTAGGTCATATCATTCTAACAAAAGAAAGTTATTACAGTTTTACAGACGAAAGGTTTTTATAAGCCCTTTTTTGTTACCTAAATGCTTTCTTTAATTATTGAATTTGCGCATTGATTTCGTTTCTGAATTTTATGGGATTGGCAATAAAGTTAAATTTATTTGTTGCTCCGCCCGTAGTTACGATAATAGAACCAAAACCTAAAATGCGTCCCATAATACTTTGATTAATGCGTACTCCCTCACATTTACTTAAAATCAATTCGAGGGCGTCCCGGCTTAGAATACCTGATTTTAGAATTACCTTTTTATTTGTGACAACATATTCTGCTCCTACCTTTAGGAGAATTCTTTTTGTCAAATGGAATAGTCCTAACAATAACAAAAGTAAGCCGATATAATAAATGATACTTGTCTGTGCACATGAAAAGAAAGCTCCCAGTAATAATAGTATTATCGGATATACGAATATATACCAGTGAATATTTGCCTTATATTTTATTTCTTCACCAGCTTGTAGGTTGTTTTGAATATAGCTCATAGTCTTTGTAAATTAATTACATAGTTTTATTGTCAGGGGACAAAAGTACATATTAATCCGAGCGGTATAAAATAAATTTTCTATTTTTTTAGACTAAAACTTAAATTCTAAAATAAAACCATTTTTCCAGTTTCTCATATTGTAAATTTTCCTTTTAGGCAGTCTCCAGCGCCATCGGAATATGAATAGTTTTAATCACAGACTTTTTTATTATCTGGTTCATTATATAGTTATTTTATAATACCCTTTTTTGTTTATACCAAAGTCTTATTGCTCGTTTAAAGAGATATTTTACTACAATTCTGTGAAATATCCAGATAACATAGAAATATATTTTCCCTAATAAATTATTGTATTTGACTATTGTTGTCAAACTTACGTTTTGTTGTTTGTTATAATTTTTCGGACAATATATAGATATATAGAAGGTTAGGTGTTTGTCTTCTGTTCCCAAAATAATTTCTTCATCATTTTCTTCAATTATTAGATCTATAAAAGTTTCGTTTGTTTTAAGTCCTAACGGTTTAACTATTAAATCTCTTATTTTAAGCAGCCATAATCCCCATTTGGGATATTCGATAAACATTAGTTTAAATAAGTCGTTGACTTGTATTGAGGACTCGCTGCTGATAGCTTTTTGAAAACTGTCGGTATAATCCGCAGGGAGATATTTTGTTATCAGTTGCATCATATATAAATTTTAGTTTCTTGTTTGGTTTACAGTAAATTGTGTAATATCAAAGATAAATATAGTAGTAAAATTTTTGTGATTATATTTTATGTGAGTTTTTTATTATATTTTTCTTTTAGGAAAGGGTGTAGAAAATAAAGTCAGACTTTACAAAGGAATTAATACTATAAATAATTGAAATTTCTTTTTAATCTTTTTTTAACTCCATATTAATATATCTTGTTCTGTTTTTTTAACATGCGCATTGTACCTTGCAACATAAAAGTCGGTATCCGGAAAGATGGGTATGAAAAATTTTTATTTATAAAAATATTCACATGTGTATTATGTATATTGTTTATCTGTAACTTCCTTAGAGCCCGTCGTACATTTATTCTTGTACATAAATATCTTTGAATAGATATGGATCAAGACCGAAGAGCCAGAGGTTTCAGAAACCGTTTTAGACGTTCCGTCCCCATGTCTTTACATCAGAAATCTGGTAAATAGGATTTGAAACCGGAAGTTTGGATAACGGCCTATCTTATACCTTACGAAGAAAAAGAAATGAAAGTTTATCATCGATAATGCCATAAAAATAAAAAATAAGTTCAATGAGACAGTTTAGCCTTGTATTGCTTGGTGTTTTTTTATTGTGTCCTTTCTATGGGACTTTAGGAAATACTTTTCCCGATCGGTTTGATAATAAAAATATTCGGGGATGGATTATTTTATCAGATGACATGAGTGCTGCTGTCCGAACGATAAAAGCAGCGAAAGAGTATGACATAAATCAGCTTCAGTTATCTCATGAGATTATCCATGATTTGAGGGAAATAAAAAATGAAAAAGTGTGCGCACAAGTCAATGAGCTTGTAAATATGGCTCATTCGGAGGGGATAAACGAGGTTTTACTATGGGATCATAGTTTGTATGATATAGATTATTATCCTGAACGTTTCAGAACCGGTACCGGGGGAACGATAGATTTAGATAATCCTGAACTTTGGGAGTGGTTGAAAGACGATTATCGTCAGATGCTTGATCGAGTTTCGGAGGCAGACGGGCTTGTCCTGACTTTTATCGAAACCGGAGCTTATGCAGAGAAACAGTTCTCCAAAAAAATGAAATCTCCGGAAGAGAAGTTGGCGGCAGTAGTGAATGCCATTTCCGATGTGCTTATTGGTGAAAGAAAAAAGAAATTGTATATCCGTACATTTGCCTATTCCGAAGAAGAATATAAAGGTACGATAGGCTGTATAGAGTATTTGAAGTATGATGAGGTGACTTTAATGATGAAAGAGACCCCTCATGACTTTTTTCTGACTCATCCGGATAACCATTATATACAAAAGATGAATCGGCCTGTCATTGTAGAATTTGATTTAGGTAATGAATACAGCGGACAAGGAGTGGTGGCGAATACATGGCCTGAACATGTGATGAAAAGATGGAATAGCTATATACATTGTCCTAATGTAACCGGATATGTAGCCCGTACCGATCGATATGGGAATACGAGTATTGTAAATACTGCTAATGCTATCCAGTTGTACGCCTTGAAACGAATGACGGAAGATCCGAAAATTTCCGTAGATCGGGTATATGATGAATTTATAGAGTCGGAATATGGTAAGGCTGCTTTGTTGCCGGTAAAGAAAGCTTTTCAGAAAGCATTCGATATAGTGACGTCTGTTTTTTATACATTAGGGACAAATCTTACAGATCACTCTTCATTGAACTATGAAAATAATAAATGGGGTTATAGCCGGCATGTATCGGGTCGATGGATAGATCCTCCGGTCGTTCGGGTAGAACATGATGTAAATAGAACTTTCCATTATTGGAAAGATATTATAAATCACATAGCTCCGGTACAATTCAAGTCATGGTTTTCTCCGTCATTTGTCGAAGTAAAAGGCATTTTTGAGAAACGATGGATAAATGTCGATGAAAAGATGGATAGTTTATATTACCGATATATAGTAACGGAAAAGCGATATGGAGTCAGGCTTGCTGCCGAAGCATTGTCAGAAATAGAAAAAACGAAATCTATATTAGATTCTGTTGTATATAACGAATTGCAACAGCTTTTTTATCGTACCTATCTTACAGCTACTTTGCATGAAGCTGTGTGCACGGCATACTATGGAATAAGAATATATACGAGAGATAAAAAGTTGCATCCTAAAATGTTGAAAGAGGATATTCTTTCAGCATTGGAAAGAATTACGTTGACGGCTGATGAAATGACGCAGATGAGGGGATCATATCCGATCGGTCAATATAATTGGCTGAACGATGCTCGGATGGCATTATGGTATAGAGATAAGATAAAAAGAATGCTATATGAATGATTATTTTTAATTCTACTTCTGATAATTAATAAGAAATCATTATATTATAGGAAGTATTTTAAATATATGTATTTTTTATTATCTTTCGCATTTAGCATTTGTTTTGAAATAAATACGATGAATTTATGGAAAAAGAGGAATTATTTTCTGTTTATGCAAAAGTTGCTCTGTTATTTGTTATATTTTTTATATCATTACCGATGATGTCCGCATCATTGTATGTACCGGAAGATTCTGTTGCAGAGGTGAGTAAAAGACAGCCGGTTTATTTTGTGAATGATACTTATGTCGATTCTGAAGATTTTGAAGATATGCAGATACTTGAAGACATTGTTTCTATCGATGTGATTAAGGATGCAGATAAAAATCCTCAGTTGAAAAAATTGTTTGATAAATACGGGAAAAATACAGGGTTTATCTTTGTGCGATTGAAACCCGGAATAGATATTAAAGGTATTATCGGACCAGATGGGAAGAGATTGGAAAGTGAGCGATTACCTGAATTTCCCGGAAGTAAAACGGCTATGCTCAATTTTATTGAGAAGAACAAGAAATATCCGTTTGCTTTATTAGATAAAGGAATACAAAGCGGGTCTGTACAAGTGACATTTGTTGTGAAGTCCGATGGTACGTTATCAGATATAAAAGTGAAAAAGAGTACAGCACCTGAATTGGCTAAAGAAGCTATACGTTTGGTAAGTGAAATGCCGAAGTGGATTCCGGGAAAGAAGGCGGGAATACCTTCTGATTATACTCGTATGATCAATATCGATTTTAGGGGGATAATAATTCGGTAATCAAAGAATTTGTTTGCGGATTATTTAGAAAAATGGGGGAATGGAGTTATAAAAAAGCAGGGATTTTCCCTGCTTTTTCTCAATTTATATTGGAGTTAAGTTTGTTCCATTCACTGATAGGTGGAATTATACCCATCGCGATAACTTCATCCCGCAGTTTACATAAGTGTTCATAGCTGCTTTCGAGTTCTTTCTCTTCAGAGGCATTACCTTTTACCTCTTTATAAGATATGCCGTCTTTTGTAATAGCAGTTTCCATTGCCATCATGATATGGTTGAATTTACCAGAATGGACATATACTCCGGCCGGCCAACGGAAAGGAGCTCCTCCCATAGCTGCAGCGATCATCTCGATAGACAGGTAGGCGGGACTTTGGAATGAGGAACGTCCTCTTAAATCAATAATATTTTTACCGCCTTGTATAACCTTTTGTTTAATTTCTTTCCACTCAGCTTCTGGCAATTGTTCAGTACCTATTAAAGAAGACAGGGCACTGCCTTTTATCGTGGTTGTTGAAGCGAATACAGCCATTTGTTCTCCATGTCCGCCGTAAGTTCGACAATTTTTTATTTCGGAAGCCGGAATCTTAAAATATTTTACCAATTCATTTTGTAAACGGGTACTGTCAAGAGCCGCTAAAGTCGAAACTTGTGAAGGTTTTAACCCTGAATAAAGTAAAGTTATCAGACCTGTAATATCTGCAGGATTAAATACGACAACAACATGTTTCACATTCGGACAATAGTTGCGCAGATCTTTTCCGAATTGGGCTGCTATTTCTGCATTACCTTTTAGTAGATCTTCGCGAGTCATTCCGGCTTTACGGGCAGCACCACCGGAAGAAACTACATATTCAGCTCCAGTAAGAGCATCTTTTATATTACTGGTAAATGTGATATTTGCACCTTCAAAACCGCATTGAAGCATTTCTTCGGCAACACCTTCGAGAGCCGGCGCATAAGGATCATAGAGACAAATGTTCGGGGTCAGTTTCATCATTAACGCCGTTTGAGCCATGTTTGAGCCGATCATTCCGGCAGCTCCTACGATTGTCAGTTTCTTGTCTGTTAGGTAATTCATAACCTTGAATATTTTATGTTAGAAATAAATCCGTAATTGTATTAACAAAGATACGCAATAATTGGTTTCTGAAAATGTCCGTTTATTCAAATTTTAAATATTATAACCGATAGTTATGAGAAATACCTTGAAAGGTCCGATATATAAAGATAAATAATATAATTGGAAATTTATTTGATGATCTTATTGTATAACTCTTCGTTTTTATCTATGCAAGCTACTGCTTGAATTTTTGCCTGTTTGTTTTGTACTGTGATCGGTTTTTTAGATGTATAGTTTCGCATACGACAGCCAAACATGGATATTGTTAGCTGTTTATCCCCTTTTACGAGCAGATAGTCATAAGATTGGCCGATTGCAGTGAGAGCTCCGTTTAACCCCGAAAAAGCTTCTACATTCGATATTGCCGTGTGTCCTTGTCCTTCAATGACGATGGGATGTATCTCTTCTATTGATTTTCCGGCATTAGCGATAATCGATCCTTGAGCAATTTGCCAGTTTCGGTTTTTTGTGCCCGATCCGTTCTTGTAGATACCTATTGTGACGCAGTCGAGATTGAAATTTGTTAATTGTCCGTATGATTCAGCTCCTAAATATATCCCACCGTATGTCCCGAATGTAAAAACATCCATCAACTGTGCATTATCTGTATGGTCTATATAAAAAGCGTAGGTTTGGTTTGCAATTACGGCATCGATAATTTCCCGTTTGAATGAACGGCCGAATTCCCTCATGTTTGCCGGATTTACATGACAGTGTAAAATTCGGGGAATGTCATAACAATAATCGATTCGGATAAATTGTCCGCTTAATGGATAACCGTAGCAATGTTCGATAAGCACTAGTTCACTTGTGTTTTTTCGGGTTGCAGTAAAGTCCATGGCAGTATATTCTCCGTAAAATGTGAGGCAAGACAGAGTAACGCCGTGAGCTCTTTGATCGGAGCTCATTTGGATAGTCGGTTTATATTTTATGATTTCATCGGCTTTTGTGTGAGTTTGTTCCGGATACCAGAATTGGATACCTCGTATTTGAGTTGCCGATTGCACGGAAATGAAAGGGTTGTCTTTATCGGTAATGCTGAATACCGAACCTACGGGATGATTTTTTGAGGGATGCTTAGTTCCTCTTCCCGTAGGGCCGTGCACTCCGATCAGAGAAACATTCTTTTTTAGAATTATTCCTCCGTTTACGGGATAGGGGGTCTCTGACGGATCGACGAATAAAGCTGCTCCCGATTGAGCCGCCCAATCTATTGCTTTTTGGAGATTTTGTTTGTTTACTTCCGGAGTGTTAGTCGGCAATACGTTGAAGTCTCGGATACTTTTGTAATTGTTCGCTTGTGCCGTTATAGCGCAAAGAACACAGAAAAAAAATAATTTGAGCGTTTTCATTATGTGTGTGTTTAGAATAGTGATAATGCAAAAATAGGAATCATTTAACATAAAACAAACATAATGACTTTGTTTTTTAATGTATTTGAGAGTGTGACAATATTAGTAGGTTTTATTTTCAACAGTATTGGATGAAAAAAAGACGACCGCTTTATAAAGCAGTCGCCTTGTCCGGTTTGTATGGTATAGATTTTATACTTTCCGGATAATTTCCATGCCTTTCAAAATAGCTTGTTCATTCATTGGAATCAACTTATGATGCCGTTCGGGTAAAGATTTTTTTAAACCTTTCAGTACATTTTCGAGGGATACCATCGGTTTTACTTTCAGTAATCCCCCAAGTACGATCATATTGAACGCTTTAGAATTTTCCATTTCAATTGCTGTGTCCATAGCGTCAATACGATATATATCAATATCTTTTCGGGTAGGGGCATGGTGGATTCCGTAACCGTCATATATCAATACACCTCCCGGTTTTACTTTATTTTCGAATTTTTCTAAAGAAGGCTGATTCAGAATAATAGCGACATCAAAAGTATTCAATACGGGAGAACTGATACGTTCATCACTTAGAATAACAGTTACATTGGCTGTTCCGCCACGTTGTTCCGGTCCATAAGAGGGCATCCAGCTTACTTCTTTGTCTTCCATGAGACCCGAATAAGCCAAAATCTTACCCATTGAAAGGACACCTTGCCCGCCGAAACCGGCTATAATTATTTCTTCTTTCATTGTGATCGGTTTTTACAAATTATTCATTTTTCAAATCTCCTAATGGATATTTGGCAAACATGTTCTGTTCCATCCATTTATTTGCTTGATCCGGAGTCATTTTCCATCCGGAGTTACAAGTCGAAACAAATTCGACCAATGAAGTACCTTTGCGTGCCATAGAGTTCTCAAAAGCTTGACGTAATGCTTTCTTCGCTTTTTTTACGGCAGCAGCCGTGTGTACACTTTGACGTGTAACATAACATGTCCCGTCTAATTGTGCTACGAGATTTGATATTTTTAGCGGATAACCGTTCAATTCTACATTTCTTCCGTAAGGGCAAGTTGCCGTTACCATTCCTTCTAATGTCGTAGGCGCCATCTGTCCGCCGGTCATACCGTAGATTGCGTTATTAATGAATATGATAACGATGTTTTCCCCTCGATTACAAGCATGAATAGTTTCTGCCGTACCGATAGCGGCTAAATCTCCGTCACCTTGATATGTAAATACCATTTTTGACGGATTCAAGCGTTTTACGGCGGTTGCTATCGCCGGTGCACGTCCGTGTGCCGCTTCGAGCCAGTCGATGTCGATATAATTGTAGGCAAATACTGCACAACCTACCGGAGCGATACCGATAGCTTGTTCTTCCATTCCCATTTCATCGATAACTTCGGCAACAAGTTTGTGGACAACTCCGTGGCTGCATCCCGGACAATAGTGCATGGGATTATCGTTCATCAGCCTCGGTTTGTCATATACGAGGTTTTCGGGTTTTATGATTTCGTTTACATCCATAATCTTGAGTTTTTAATCGTCTGTAAGAATACTTTCGTACTCTTTTGTAAAAAGGTTTCGATTTTATCCTTTGTAAAAAGGAAATGTCCGGATTACATCAATTTCTGTTTAAGAGCATTGAGTACTTCGTCCGGAGTAGGAACGATTCCTCCTAAGCGTCCGAAATGTTCGACTTTAACTTTTCCGTTGACGGCCAAGCGTATATCTTCGACCATTTGCCCGGCATTTAATTCTACCGAGATCATACCTTTTACCTTATTTGCATATTCGGCAATGATTTTCGATGGGAAAGGCCATAATGTGATCGGACGTAATACCCCTACTTTTATACCTTCTGCGAGAGCCATTTCTTGTGTTTTCAGACAAATGCGAGCCATTGAACCGAATGCCACCATTAAATAATCGGCATTTTCGCAACCGATTTCTTCATAGCGCACTTCAGCTTCTTCTATTTTACGGTACTTAGCTTGAAAACGAATATTGTTTTCTTCCATGATAGCCGGGTCGAGTTCCAGAGATGTGATAACATTCCGTTTGTGTCCGGCAAGTTTACCCTGCGTTGCCCATGGCATTTGTTTACGTATCTCTTCTTCGGTGCGACGTGGACGGAAAGGTGGCAAAACCACTTTTTCCATCATTTGACCGATAATACCGTCTGCAAGAATTATGGCGGGGTTATTATATTTAAAAGCCAGATCGAAGCCTAAAGCGACGAAGTCTGCCATTTCCTGTACTGAGGCCGGTGCTAAAGTAATAAGACGATAATCTCCGTGTCCTCCTCCTTTTACTGTTTGGAAATAGTCTGCCTGACTCGGTTGTATAGTTCCTAAACCGGGGCCTCCTCGCATGACGTTAACGATAAGGCAGGGAAGTTCGGCACCTGCAATATATGAAATACCTTCTTGTTTCAAACTGACTCCCGGACTTGAAGATGATGTCATCACGGCTTTTCCGCATCCGGCACCACCATAAACCATATTGATTGCAGCTACTTCGCTTTCTGCTTGAAGTACCACCATGCCGGTAGTCTCCCAAGGTTTCAATTCCATTAATGTCTCCATAATCTCAGATTGTGGAGTGATAGGGTAACCGAAATATCCGTCTGCTCCATAGCGTATGGCAGCATGGGCTATTGCCTCGTTTCCCTTCATTAATTTTACATCTTCTGTCATATCTTATTCTTATTTTAGCGTGAAGAGAGTGGGAGACTCTCGTTTATAGTTTTACTTTATATACGGTAATACATCCATCGGGACAAACATAGCCGCAACTGGCACATCCGATACAATTATCGGGATTCTTCATGTATGCATAATGATACCCTTTATCGTTTACCTCTTTCGGCTGGAGAGCCAACACGTCGGCAGGACATGCCACAACGCAAAGTTCGCATCCTTTGCAACGCTCGTTGTTCACTACAACAGCACCTTTTATCTTAGCCATACTTAAAAAGATTTGTTTTATTCACGCAAATGTAGCCTTTTATTTTGAAAATAGTTCCGAAAACAACGATTTTTCGATATAAACAAAATTCAATATTCGGTTAATCACGTTAATTTGTAACAGCTTAGAGCCTGTCGTAAATTTTGCTCGGGTCAGATTTGAAAGTTTCTTTCGAGGATGTTTTTCTGTTTTTAGGAGGATGATAGCGGGCTATCTGACGAGTGAAAACGGGAAAAAAGACCGAAAGAAAACGCAAAGATGACCTGACAATATTTTTATCGGAAAATTTAGATGACAGGCTCTTATATCGTAGTTTAAGTTTTATAAAAAATGCCGGTATTCTTTGTTTGAAAGTACCGGCATTTCATAATGGTTGTCGTTATCAATGTTTCCCGTCCCGCTCTACTTCGTAAGTCTTTCCGGGTTCTGTCATTATATCATATTCATACACTTTGTATAATAGTGGATATTGGGGATTGATTTTCGGAGAAATTAAGGGAGTTTTTATGTTTGCCGTTTGGTAAAGGGGGTTAGGGTTATTACCCTTGGCCGGCTTTATTCCATCTCCTTTTAAAGGAACGTAAGAGCGAATTCGCAGGTTTCCTCCGAGCTTTGATAATATGCGAGCTTTATTAAGTTGTACACCGTCCCAGTCCATACTGACTTCAAAACCTCCGCGTGCCATAAGACCGTTTACACTTCCTCTGCGCCACATATCGGGTAAGGCTGGCAACAAATGTACAGCCCCGTCGTGACTTTGTAGTAACATTTCGGCTACACCGGCCGTATATCCGAAGTTCCCGTCTATTTGGAAAGGTGGATGTGCATCAAAGAGATTCGGATATGTTCTTCCGTCATTATTACCCTTCTCTACCAGCATCAACATGTTTTGTATGATTTTGTAGGCGTGGTTTCCGTCTAACAAACGTGCCCATAAATTAATTTTCCATCCGATAGACCAGCCTGTCGCTTTATCGCCTCTGTAAACTAAAGAGTTGCGAGCAGCTTGGAAAAGTTCAGGATGATTGTAAGGCGAAATTTGATTGCTGGGATATAGACCGTATAGATGTGAAACATGACGGTGGTCATTGTTGGGATCATCTACGTCTTGAAGCCATTCTTGCAATTGGTTATACTGGCCGATTTGCATAGGAGCAAGGCGATCTATCATATTTTGCAATTTATTGCAGTAATCCGCATCACCATTTAATATTTTAGTCGCTTGCAAGGCGTTTGAGAGAGCATCGAATGCGATCTGATTATCCATCGTGCAACCGGCTACGATAGAGTTACCGTTACCTCTCGGTCCATGTTCCGGTGAACTCGACGGTACGGTTACCATCCATTTATATGTCGGGTGTTCTGTCAAAAAATCGAGGAAGAAATCGGCAACGCCTTTTAGTGCCGGGTAAACATCTTGCAAATATTCCTTATCTCCGGTATAAAGATAATGTTGCCAGACGTGTTGAGAGAGCCAAGCTCCACCATTAGGCCATACATAATCTGCGCCGTCGACAGGACCGCAACTGCGCCATAAGTCTGTGTTGTGATGCGTTACCCATCCGTTGCAACCGTACATCTCTTTTGCAGTTTCTTGTCCGCTTACCGAAAGCTCTTTAACCATTTGGATCAGAGGTTCATGTGTTTCACTGAGATTAGTTACTTCTGCAGGCCAGTAATTCATCTCCGTATTGATGTTTATCGTATATTTACCGTCCCAAGGAGCTTGTAATTTTTCGTTCCAGATTCCTTGAAGATTTGCCGGTTGACCTCCGGGTTGGGATGAAGATATGAGTAAATAACGTCCGAACTGGAACATTAGAACGGCGAGTGAAACATCATTCCCGTTTTTAAAATTTTTTACTCGTAAATGGGTCTCTTCTTGTGCCTCTTTAGACGTGCCGAGATCCAATGTTACTCGATCGAATTGCTTTTTGTAGTAAGCAATGTGATCGGCCAAAGCTTTTTCATAAGGTTTCTTTAGTGCTGCTTTCATATAAGCGTCTGCACGTTTATGCTCATTTGCACTTACATCGTTGTAATTGACAAAGTTTGTAGCGGCTGAAATATAGATAGTAGCAGTCGTTGCATCGGAAACTGAAATTTTATTATCCGAAGTTTTTACTTTGCCGTCCGTCGTTTTTATGAATGTCTGGTTTTCAAGTCGGATAACACCGGGAACACCTTCATGATCAGCACCTTTTCCTGATAGAATTAATTTACCTTTTTGAGTGGAAACGGTGTGTTTTAACGGTGATACATAGTCGGCTGTAAAATTCAAAGCACCTTGTTTATCACTGGTGATTCGCATGATTACCACATTATCGGCAAATGACGTAAATAGCTCTCGTGTATAGGTTACACCGTTTACTTTATAACGAGTGGTAGCAACAGCTCTTTTTAAATCTAAGTCTCGGTAATAATCTGTGTAATTTTCATGTCCGTCAAAATGCAACTTTAAGCTTCCTATGGTTTGGTAAGGCATTCCGTTGCGGGGAGTCCTGAATTTTTTCTCCATGATCGGTTTGGCCTCTTTTGATTTACCTTCGAAAATGAGCCGTCGTACTTCTGGCAGAATGTCCTTTGCTTCCGGATTATCATTGCGGTGTGGGCCGCCTCCCCATACAGTCTCTTCATTTAGTTGAATTTCTTCGTTATCCGGAATTCCGTAAATCATTGCTCCCAATCGGGAATTTCCTAATGGTAAAGCTTCTACCCATTGTATCGCAGGCTGTTTGTACCATAACTTTAGGTCTTCGGCTTTTGCAAAAAGAGTGCACATGATTAGAAAAGTGCTCGATAGAAAAATCTTTTTCATGATAGTGTGTGTTATGTAAATGTTATGTGTTTTTCTTATAAGTCCGATAAAACTGTCTAAAATGCGAATTTAAGAATAAAAATAGAAAATAAGAACGCCATGTCTCAGAAAATGAAACATGGCGTTAAATGTGTGTCTGTTTGTTACAGAATGTCGGAAACTTTCTGTTTAAATTTAAACGGTTTCTTATTCTTGTATACCTTTCATCGAAACTTCAATAAATGCGGCTTTTGAAAATAGCTTTTTCATTAATTTTTGGATACTTTCCGGAGTCTGTTTTTTTACAATATCTTCGAATCCCGACATATTATCGATACCGTACTGGTTATATGTATTGATTGCTCCTAACCAGTATTTATTTTCATGCAGATTTTCCGTATGACTTTTCAGCATGTATTCTTTTACTTTATTGAAGTCTTTTTCCGAAGGTCCTTCATTTATGGTCTTTTCCAATTCAGAAATAGCTCGTTTCTGGAGTTTCTCTTGCATTTCGGGATTTGTGTCGAATCCGAAAAGGAACATCCATGTATTTGTTTCTTTAGAAAGAACAGACTGAGTTCCGACTCCGTATGTTCCGCCTTCTTCCTCCCGAATGGTCGCTGTGTAAACAATGTCCATAATTTGGTCGAACATATTCAGTTTTATGTTGTTCTCCAAAGAATATTTACATTTGCCTACATACGCTGCATATACTGTTGAGGTCAAAGTCTGCATGGTTTTTTCAAAATGGTTGTCATAATTTTCCATGCGTATTCCTATTTTATCTGTACCCGGTTTTTCTTTGCTGTATGTAGATGGTAGGGACGCAATGTATTTTTCTACCAGCGGTTTCAGTTCCTTTTCATCGATATTTCCGACAAAAGTAAATGTAAAATCTGAAGCGTCACCAAACCGTTCTTTCCATATTTGCAATATTCTGTCATAGTCGGTCTGGTCTATTTCTTCAGGTTTCAGGCTCATTTTTCTCGGATTTTCTTTATATAAAGCTACATTAAGAGAATCTTTAAAAGCTGCACGAGGATTGGCACTGGCATTTTTCAACATATCTTTTATTTTGCTTTTCCATGCTTCTATTGCTTCCGTATCTTTATGTTGATCTGTAAATGAGAGATAGAGCAACTGCATTAATGTAGCTAAATCTTTAGGAGTGGAGCTTCCGTTGACGATTTCTGAACGGTCATCCAGTCCGATACTCAAAGAAACATTTTTTCCGGCCAATACTTTTTTCAGATCTATGTTATTAAAGCTTCCTAAGCCTCCCAAATCGATGATATTATTGAATATTTTAAGATTGGGAATATCTTTGTCTTCATATAAAAGATTTCCGCCTTTACTGATACCGGTCATTAAGATTTCATCATCTTTAAATGTCGTTGGTTTGATAACGACTTTAGCCCCGTTTGACAAAGTCCATATCGTTGTACCGAATTTTTTGTCGGTTGCGGTTTTTATTATACTTCCAGCTTTAGGTTCGTGACTGATTAATGGTTCATTCGAAACTTTATCGGTATAAGGTTGAATATCCTCATTTTTAATCTCTTTTAAAAGAGACAGTACTTCTGTTTCCGACGGATATGCAACTCCGTCTTTCTCTGGTCCGGTAATAGTAACTACGACATTTTCTTCTCCGATAAGGTCTTGTATGTATTTGTTTACCTGTTCGATACTGGTAGAAGCAGCAACTTTATTTAAAAGCATATAGTCGGTTTCGATACCGCATATCGATCCTCCGTCGGTAAAATGGCTGACATATTCTTCTACATAAGAGCTGTTTTTCTGCTTTTCTCTTTCTTTATACATACTCTCGATCATACTCAACAAATTAGCTTTTGCCCGTTCATATTCCGATTCAGTAAACCCGAATCGATTTACGCGTTCGGTTTCTTGAAGAAGAGCCTTAAGTGCTTTTTGAGTTTCTCCTTCTTTGCTGACAGCCATAGTCGTAAATGCGTCCATTGTTTTGGAAACAATAAAGTTTGCGTCATAACTGTATGCGGACATAAAAGGTGCATTCTGCTTTTCTGATATTTCTTTTAGACGATCGTTCAGCATCATTGAAGTGACCGATTTAAGGTAAATACCGGCAATACCTGCAATAGTAGCTTTCAGCTCTTTGGTCATAGGTTTGTGTTTGTAATATACGGTCACTTGACTACCTGTAGCTTCTTTATCTTTTGCAATGGCTATAATCGGTTCTTTATTGTCGGGGACAGTATAGTAGATTCGTTCAGCGGCATTTTCCGGTTTGGGAATGGTGTTGAAAATTTCTTTCAGTTTTTTTTCTGTTTTATCTGCATCTATATCTCCTACAATAATAATTCCTTGTAAGTCGGGACGATACCATTTATGATAATAATCTTTTAATGTTTGGTAAGGAAAGTTCATGACGATGTCCATCGTTCCGATAGGCATGCGGTTGGCATATTGGCTACCTGCGAATATCTGTGGAATAAGTTTTTCGAGAATACGCATGTTGGCGTTGGTTCGGGTTCTCCATTCTTCTCTAATTACTCCCCGTTCTTCATCGATTTCTTTGTCTTCCAAGGCGATGGCATTAGACCAGTCGTGTAAGATGAGCAGACATGAATCAACGATACCTTCACGGTTTACAGGAACATTCGATATGTTGTAAACCGTCTCGTCGAATGATGTATATGCGTTTACATCCGTTCCGAATTTTACTCCATTCGATTCTAAGTAATTCAACATTGACTTGCCCGGAAAATTTTTACTTCCGTTAAAAGCCATGTGTTCCAGAAAATGAGCAAGACCTCTTTGGCTGTCGTTTTCTAATATCGAACCGACGTTTTGTGCGATATAAAATTCGGCTCTATTTTTAGGAAATGCGTTATGGCGGATATAATAGGTCAGCCCGTTGTCCAGTTTCCCATATTTAACTTTCGGGTCGATAGGCAGAGGTGCCATTTGTTGGGCGTACGTTAGCAGCCCGAATACTGTCGATAAAATAATTGTTGTTACACTGCGTAATTTCATTACTTTCTTATTTAAATTAATTATTTTCGTTTATTCAATTTCAGCAGAGGAAACATATCCGTTCATCATAGCATAAAAACTGAGTCCGGATACACTTTTTATTCCCAATTTGGCTGTGATGTTTTTTCTGTGGCTCAAAACCGTGTTGATACTGATATTGAGTCGGTCTGCAATCTCTTTGTTAAGAAATCCTTGTGCTATGAGCTGTAATACTTCTATTTCTCTGGGAGATAGTTCTTCCTGACTTTCGTTCGAAAATTTTTGACATGTGCGTTCGATCAGGTTTTGTAATTGTTCTATCAGAGAGTTTTGTTCCGAGCGTATGCAAAGCTGGTATTCTATATTGGAAAAGTCCGTTTGCGGATAAGAACAGTCTGTGAGCAGAATGGTTTTCCCTTTACGCGGGAGAAAAAAATCATAATGAAGCAGAAATGTGTCCGGGAATGTGAAGTATAGGTCATATTTCTCCGGAGATTCTGATAAAAAATATCCTGCATCGGTATATACCGTGATGTTCCCGGCAGAAAAATAATCGGTTAGAATTTGTTTCAATCCGATATTGATCAATGTGACAGGAGAAATAATCGCAATATCTTTATTATGTAACATTCAGCCTGATTGGTTTTAATTGTCGTTTTTTCCTCGTTTCATAGCTTCATTCATCGGTGATAAAATTCTGTTACGAATGCGGTTATGTTGTTTTATATCTTTTTCAAGAGTATAAATTGCGAAAATTACCCCATAGCAGAGATTCGGATCTATCGTTCCGGACAAATGCATGACGAACAGACTGGAGAGATCGTGAAGTTTTTCTTCTAATGAATCTTGTTCGTCAGAGCCTTTTGTCGGAAGTTTTATTCCATCGGGACGTTGATTCCCTATTTTTTCAGACAATAGTTTTATTTCGGGAAACCATGTAGTCCGGTCGTGTTCGATACGGATCAATAACTCATTTTTCACTTTCAGAAAAAATTGGTGTATCAGTTCGAGGTTATTCCCCGAAGTCCCGCTGTGCTGAATAAGCGAGTTGAAATGTCTCTCTATATTAGGTAACTGAAAGCATTCATAATAAATGTTGGTTTTTGTCAGATAATCTACTATTTGAGTCGCGCAAAACGTTTTTAACCTGTTTTCCGGGAAAAACTCTTCGTTGATGAATGTATTTAGTATTGTGAGAAAGAAATCCGTATCAAGAGAATTTTCTTCACAAACCGAACGGACGCTTTTATCACCTATACCTAACGTAATCCCGAACCGGTTTAATACGGGTATCAATGTCGGTTCGTGCAATATGATGTCGCAGAGTTTCATGTCTGCATATACTAAAGGCATATTCTTTATTATTAGAAAGTTTAAATATTCATACCATTATATGATTTCCGATTCTGTAATTATATAGTCCATCGGAATATCATGTTTTTCTACAGGCAAAAAGTCTGTAATCTGACAATCGTAACAGATCCCTATTTTGCATGCTGCAACTTGTGATAATAACCTGTCGTAATATCCTTTACCTCGTCCCAGCCGATTACGTTTTTTGTCGAAAGCAACTCCCGGGATAATGATCATATCTATAACCGAAAGATCGGCAATTCTGTCTCCTTGAGGCTCGATAATTCCGTAACTTCCTGTTTTGAGTTTTTCCGGATGATAATTGCAAATTATCAGATTATTTCCTTTTACAGCCGGAAGTAAGAGGCGTTTATCTTCTTTCCATAGTCTCAGAAAAGAAGACGTATCGACTTCATCCGGTAGAGAATGATATAAAAGAATTGTTTTTGCCTGTTTAAATTCCGGCAACTGTTCGATACGACATCTGATTTGTTCTGAAAATCGAATTCGATCTTCTGTCGTTATACTTTTTTTTAGGTCTTTTATGCTCATTCTGATGTCAGACTTCTTGCACATGACTTTATATCTTTATTTATTAGGTATTTCCGGAAAACCTTTATTTTCGTCAAGAATATCTACCGCTTTTAAAAATGTTTTATCTTCCAGCATCAATATCGGATAAAATGCTTCATCTCCCAATAAATTTCGGGCTATATAGGCATGTAGTTGGTTATTTATTATTTTTCGGGAGATATTGATATATACCGGACGAGGTTTTACGCCTTTTGATGCGGCATATGCGACAAACTCATCGAGTAACGGTTCCCGTTTCAAATATTGCAATAGACTTCCGTAATCTTTAAATTGAGATAGTTCTTTTCTGTGTTTATTCGTATATTCCAAAGCGAACTGATAAATAATACCGTTATTTACGACATTGTTCAGATAGGACGTGACACCGATTGTATCTCGGGGTACGAATATGTCCGGCATAATACCGCCTCCGCCATATACGATGCGTCCGTTTCGAGTTTCGTAACTTAGAGAATCATTTAATTTGATACTGTCTTTGGTATCGAATTCTCCATGCAAGAAACGGTTCATCAAATCTTGATTATAATCTTCTATGTCCCCCATCTTATACTCTTTCTGTATCGATCTTCCGGAAGGGGTATAATATCTGGCGATGGTCAGGCGTATGGCCGATCCATCGGAAAAAGGAATCTGTTGCTGTACTAATCCTTTCCCGAACGAACGTCTTCCTACTATCGTGCCGCGGTCGTTATCTTGAATTGCTCCCGCAAAAATTTCGCTTGCCGATGCAGACCATTCATCCATAAGTACGACCATTTGATTATTTTGAAAAGCCCCTGTCCCGTCCGAGTAGGCTTCGTTTCCTTCACTGCGGGGAAAAGCCTTTCCTTCGGTATATACGATCAATTGGTCTTTGGGAAGAAACTCATTAACCATTTTAATTGCGGCGTCCATGTATCCTCCTGTATTGCCCCGTAAATCGATAATATATCGGTCAGCACCTTCCTTTCGCAATTTAGCCAAAGCATTCATAAATTCATTGTAAGTATTACGCCCGAATTTACTGATCTTCAAATATCCTGTTTTGTCATTTATTTTGAATGATACATCTACGCTATTGACTGGAATGTCACCTCGAGTAATGGTAAAAGTAAGCAGTTTCTTTGCCGATGAACGTTTTACACCCAAATCTACTTTAGAGTCTTTTAGACCTCTTAGCTTCTTCATTACTTTGACCATGGGTTCTACGCTTTTACCCACAAAAACCGTATCGTTGATCGTAACAATTCGGTCTCCCGGGAGAATCCCCGCTTTTTCTGATGGTCCGCCGGGTATGACACTGACTACCGTAATCGTATCGTTCAATACACTGAATTGTATGCCGATACCGCTGAAGCTTCCCTCCAGTTCTTCATTTACGCTGAGCAGGTCTTTGGCTGGAATATATGCAGAATGAGGATCTAATTCTCCGATAATTTTAGGCATTGCGTTTTCTACCAGCTTGTTGATATTTACTGTATCGACATATTGACTTTGGATGATGCTCAATAGAGTTTCTATTTTATTCTGTTTTGCAAAAATACGGGAACCTATTGTACTGGCTTGATGGTAAAAACGTCCTATGCAAATTCCCAAAACAATGCTTATTGCAATGATAAAAGGAAGCCAGATTGCGGTTTTTTTCTTCATAATCGATATTACCTGTAAAACTTCTATATATTAATTTAAGAGTCTGCTTTTAATGTCGGTTTCACTATTTGACCTCAACAAAATCAACTTCTATTCCGGCTTTTTTTAAGAGGTCTATTCCGTCATTCAGTCTATAATATTCTGAAAAAACGACTCGGCGTATTCCGGATTGGATGATCAGTTTGGCACATTCTATGCATGGTGAAGATGTGACATATAGAGTTGCTCCGTCACTGCTATTGTTCGATCGAGCGACTTTCGTAATTGCATTTGCTTCGGCATGTAAAACGTATGGGTATGTACGGTCGTTTTCATCTTCGCAAACGTTTTCAAATCCTGCAGGAGTGCCGTTATATCCGTCCGATATTATCATTTTTTCTTTAACGATGAGGGCTCCGACTTTTCTGCGTTTGCAATATGAATTTTCTGCCCAGATGAGAGCCATACGTATATAACGTTTGTCCAATGTTAATTGTTTATCTTCCGAGTTCATCCTTTCTATGTTAAAATCCGGATATATTTCCACCAATTTTATGCAAATGTACCTCTTTTCAGCTATATATCATTTTTTTTCTCTTAAATAAACCGAAATTTTGTGGTATATCAGTTTATTCTTTTTGAAATATTATATGATCTTATCGGTTTTGAATGATTTTTTATATTTGTTCTTTTAGCCATTGAATTTCTTCCGCCCAAATCGATTCATCAGGAGTTTCGAGAATCAGCGGAATATTATCCATTCGAGGGTCTTGCATGATTCGGCGGAACAATTCTTTCCCAAGAATGCCTTTTCCTAAGCTGTCGTGCCTGTCCACATGAGATCCCAATCCTTTTTTAGAATCGTTGAGATGCATTCCCCTCAAATATTCGAATCCGATGATTTCATCAAATTTTCGGAAAGTCGCTTCATAACTTTCTTCGGTTGTGAGGTCATACCCTCCGGCTATGGTATGGCACGTATCTATACATACGCCGACACGGCTTTTGTCTTCTACTTTATCTATAATATAGGCGAGATGCTCGAATGCATAACCGACATTAGATCCTTGTCCGGCTGTATTTTCTATAACGGCCGTTACATCGTGTGTCGCATCCAATGCAATATTGATAGATTCTGCAATGCGGTCGAGACACGTTTCGAGCGATATTTCTTTCAAGTGGCTTCCCGGATGAAAATTCAGCAGTCGCAATCCTAACTGTTCGCAACGTTGCATTTCATCGAGGAAGGCTTCTCTTGATTTTTCAATTCCTTCGTTTGTAGGATGTCCGAGATTAATCAAATAACTATCATGAGGTAATATTTGTGCTGCTGTATAGTTATATTTTTCGCATCGTTCACGAAATAAGTCTATACTCTCTTTAGAAAGTGGAGATGATTTCCATTGCCTTTGATTTTTTGTAAATAAGGCAAATGCCGTAGCTCCTATCTTAAATGCGTTTTCTGGTGCATTTTCTACACCTCCCGATGCGCTTACGTGTGCTCCTATATATTTCATAAATCTCGAGTTTTAAGTTTGATAATAAATACAAATTTACACTTTTCTATCGGATATTGAAGCCTTCTATGCTATTTTCATTCAGAAATGGAAAAAGATTCTTTATCTTTGAAACGATAAATAACATGAATGTATTTTTATAGCCTGTTTGAATTTCGTTCGGGTTATTAAAAAGTGATTGAAAATCGCTTATTATTTCGTATGTGTCCGATATGTTGAGCAAAAATAAAATAAAGTTTATACACTCTCTTGAGCTGAAAAAAACTCGTCAGGAGACCGGATGTTTTGTTGCTGAAGGAAATAAATTGGTAAATGATACGATGCGAAGCTTTGATTGCCGATTATTGGTTGCAACGGCTTCTTGGCTTGAGGGACATTCGGAGTTGAAGGCAGAAGAAATTATCGAAGTATCTTCGGAAGAGATTAAAAAGGCATCATTGCTGAAGACTCCTCAAGACGTAATTGCCGTTTATCGTATTCCTGATTATTCTATAAATTTCGAATGTTTGGCTGAACGTCTTTCTATCGCCTTAGATATGGTACAAGATCCCGGTAATATGGGAACGATTATACGTTTGGCAGATTGGTATGGCATCGAAAATGTTTTTTGTTCTTTAGGTTGTGCAGATGTCTATAATCCTAAAACCGTACAGGCAACGATGGGAGCTTTGGCGAGAGTGAAGGTGTGCTATGTCGATCTTAAGGATCTTTTTGAAAAGGTAAAGATTCCGGTTTATGGAACATTCTTGAATGGTGAAGATATATATAAGTCGGAGTTGACTTCACATGGAATTATTGTGATGGGAAATGAAGGGAAAGGCATATCTGGAAATTTAGAACGCTATATTTCAAAACGTCTTTTTATTCCTAATTATCCGCAAGGAAGAGAAACGACGGAATCTCTTAATGTCGCGGTTGCGACCGCGGTCGTTTGTGCAGAATTCCGTCGTCGTATGCGATAAATTATAAGCCTTTTTTCTTAGCTTCATCCCAAATCGCATCCATTTCGGCCAAAGTCATGTCTTTTAAGTTGCGTCCTTGTTGAATTGTCTGTTGTTCGAGATAATTGAAACGGTGTATAAATTTTTGATTGGTGCGTTCCAGAGCATTTTCCGGATTGATTTTATATAAACGTCCTGCATTGATGATACTGAATAACAAGTCTCCGAATTCTGCTTCCATTTTATCCGTTTCCATGTTTTCAATTTCGGCTTGGAGCTCTTGAAACTCTTCTTTTACTTTTTCCCATACTTGATTGCGTTCTTCCCAGTCAAACCCGACATTTCTCGCTTTGTCTTGAATACGATGAGCTTTGACCATTGCCGGAAGAGCTGACGGAACTCCTTCAAGAACGGTCTTATTTCCGCCTTTTTCTTTTAGCTTTAGCTGTTCCCAATTTTGTTCTACTTGATTAGAAGTTGTGGCATCGATGTTCCCGAACACGTGAGGGTGTCTGTAAATCAGTTTATCGCATAACGAATGACATACGTCGGCTATGTCGAATTGCTCTTTTTCTTCGGCTATTTTCGCATAAAATGCGATATGTAATAAAACATCTCCCAGCTCTTTACGAATGCCGTCGATATCGTTTTTTATGATTGCATCGCATAATTCATAAGTTTCTTCTATCGTATTTGTTCGTAAACTTTCATTAGTTTGTTTTTTGTCCCATGGACATTTTTCTCTTAATTCATCCAGAATATCCAGAAAGCGACCGAATGCCGCCATTTTTTCTTCTTTGCTATGTTTTGTCATTTTGATTGTTGTTTAAAACGGATCAGTCCGTTATTTAAGAAATTTATATATTGTTTTATATCGATACTATAGCCGTATGCAGAACTTAAAGGGTCGCCTTTGGGAGTAAGAATTACTTGGTAAGGTTGGGATTCGCTTCTGAATTTTATCTGTTGCAAAGCCAGCCATTTTTCTCCGAAAGTCGTAATTTCCGTCGGTTTCCCGTCGATAGAGATTATTTCTGTTTCCGGAAGTTTGGTTTTATCATCTACCATTAGTCGTATGACGACGAATTCTTGGTCGAGCAGATGTTTAATGCGGGGATAAGTCCATACCGAAGCTTCCATTTTTCGACTTTCCGCACAACCGTATCCGGAAAATTCCAGTAATACAGGTTTCTCTGAACTTTTAGCATATTCCATGCCTTCATCGTAACTATCGAAATGATTATCGAAATCTTTTGTATAGAGATTGAAATCTTGTGCATAAAGAGGAGGGACTAAAGCTCCTATTTCTTTCAGTGGAGCTCCCAGAAGTCCGGGAACCATGTACAATGTAAAACTAAAAGTCAATATGGCGAGGAAAAAACGTCCGACACTGATAGCCGGAGTTTCTTGATCATGGGTAAATTTCAATTTCCCGATAAGATATATTCCTAAAAATGAGAAAATAATTATCCATAAAACAAGAAAGATTTCCCGGTTTAATAAATGTTTGCCATATATAAGATCGGCAATGGATAAAAAAGTCAGGGAATAGGCCAAAATAAAAAATCCTGTAATCCGGTTAAGCAACAGCAGGCGATGAGCTTGTTTAGGTGTCGCCAGATTCCATGTTGTGAAAATAAGAATGATTGCGACCGGAAGAACAAAAGCGGAAACGAATCCGTTTAAAGTCAGAAATGGTCCTAAAATCGGATGTAACGAAGCTGCTTGTGTAAGATATGATCCGATATAAGAGCCTGTACAAGAGAGTGATAATAAAACTGTTAGAATCGATAATCCGATAAAATTACCGACAGCTTTTTTCTTACTGATTATTGAAGACTGGAATGCTCCGAGTAAAAATGCAGCCAATATGACAAACAGAATGAACAGAAATAAATTAGATATTAGGTTTGTTGTAAACTGATAAAAGATTTGAATTCCGAATATTGAGCTGAGTAAAATTCCGCAGAGCGGAAATACGATTAGTAGGGTAATGCTATATAACAATATGCGAAACAAAGATCTTCTGCGCGATGTCCTTTGCTGCTGAAAACTATATATGCTCATCAATATCATAGGCCATAGACAAGGTGTCAACAAAGATAAAAGGCCACCTTTGAATCCATTTACGTAAGCTTTGCGATAGCTGATTTCAGTACTGGCAGGACTTTCTCCGAATTCCTCCATTTGTCGCTTTACGGGTTTCCACATATTCAGATAAGCCTTATTGAGCCGTTCGTGTTTTGGGGCAATTGCAGATGAGGCAGACGTTTCCGAATTTTGTAAAGTTTCGTTGATCGTTTCTTCTAATGTGAAATTATAGCGGGTGGGAGGCAAGCATGTGACATTATTGCATGCTTGATATTCGATATGTCCTTCGATTAAGATTTTTTCACTACCGGGTATTATTTCGATTCCTTGTATAAATCGGGCAGAATGATTGTACCATTTGAGATTCATTTCGAATAATGGGTTATATTCTTCTATGGGACGATTGATTTCATGTATATTTCCGGATAAAACCGCCCCTTCGATTTTGTCAAATATGAAAACTGTGGAGTGGGGACCGCCTTCGGGAAGTTGTATCCCGAAAAGATGCCATTCTCCTGATATATGGGCTGAAAATACGATCTCTCTGAAACCTTCTTTTTCCGTACTGTTAATTTGGGTATCCCATTTGACCGGTTCAGCTTTTTGCGGTAGGGCATAAATGCCGGTTATTAAAAAGGATACCAGTAGAACGATGATCTTTTTCATATTTGTGTATATTGAAATCAAATCACAAAGATACTTCATAAAAGTATATGGTAATAGTCTATTTTTCGTTTTAATCGGCAGAAAAGCGATAAAAATAAGAAGGATTTGCAACTTGTCGAATAAAACCGTATCTGATTGAGGATTTTTTTCTAATTTTGTTTCTTAAATTTTAGAATATATGATGTCGAAGATAATACCTGAGTCTCAAATTGCTCAGGTAAACAAGCTGATTGACGAAGCTGATCATATCGTGATTGTTTGTCATGTTTCTCCCGATGGTGATGCCGTTGGTTCTACTTTAGGTTTATATCATTTTTTATCTGCGATAGATAAAGATGCTACGGTCATAGTTCCGGATGCTTTGCCTGATAATTTGTTGTTCTTACCGGGAGCTAAGGATATTTTGATATATAGCCGTTATACCGATTTTGCAAAAGAATTAATACAGAAAGCAGATCTGATTTTTTGTCTTGATTTTAATGCCTTGAAGCGCATTGATGCGATGGAGTTGGCGATTAAGAATGTCGGTGCGAAAAAAATCATGGTCGACCATCATCTCGATCCTGAACAGTTTTGTAATGTAACGATTTCTCATCCCGAAATATCATCTACATGTGAATTGGTATTTCGTCTGATTTGTCGTATGGGAATGTTTGATGACTTGAATGTTCAATGTGCAACAGCGATTTATACGGGAATGATGACCGACACGGGAAATTTTACTTATAATTCCAATAAGTCCGATATCTATTTCATTATAGAAGAGTTGGTAAAAAAAGGTATAGATAAAGATAAAATATATGCGAAAGTCTGCAATACGAATTCAGTCGATAAACTTCGATTGAACGGATATGCTGTGAGTCAGAAAATGGAGATTTTTCCGGAATACCGTGCTGCGATGATTTCTCTGACACGGGAAGAACTGAATCGTTATCATTACCGGAAAGGCGATAGCGAAGGTTTGGTAAATGTTCCTTTAAGTATAGAAAATATTGTATGTTCGGTATTTTTTAGAGAAGAGACGGGCTTTATTAAAGTTTCGTTGCGCTCGAAGGGGGCGTTTCCTGTAAATAAAATTGCAGCTGAGCATTTTAACGGCGGTGGTCATTTGAATGCTTCCGGTGGAGAGTTTTTCGGAACGATGGAAGAGGCGCAGGAGTGTTTTCGTAAATTGTTGCCTCTTTATGTCCGATATTTGAAAGATTAAATTTTTTTATTGTCTTATATAGATTGCTTATTCTACGAATTCGTTATTTTTGAACCGATTAATATATATCAGGTATATATTGTAACAGGAGAATTCTTACTAAATAAAAATAGATTAAATGAAACAAAAGCTTATATTGATTATGCTTCTTTGCGGATTCCTGTTTATAGGGACTTCTTGTAAAGATGATAAAACTTACGCTGAGTTATTGCAAGAAGAACAAGATTCTATCGATAAATATCTAAAAGGTTACAGGGTTGCCGATATTCCTGCAAATCTTGATGATCTGGAGACTACGAATGGTGATAGAGAAAGTTCTGATGCTCCATATTACAGGCTTGAAGATGGTGTTTATATGCAGATCATTTCGAAAGGGAATGGTACTTCTATACAAAAAGGCGATAAAGTTTATTTCCGTTTTTTACGACAAAACTTAAATACTCTTGCTTCTACGGGAAGTGCCGATGCTGTGGGTAATTTTTATTATGAAAATATCGATGATTATTACTTCAATTATAACACGGTTACGACATCATCTTCCACAACCTACGGTCTTGGCATAGAGTACCCATTGCAGTACGTAGGAAATAAAGCTGTTGTAAAGGTTATCGTTCCTTCAAAAATGGGATTTACCGAGTCTATTTCGTCTGTTATTCCATATTTATATCTTATTGAGTATTCATTGAGTGAACAATAATAACCCTAACTATAAAAATTTCAATTATGTCATTAATTAAATCGATTTCAGGTATTCGAGGTACTATCGGCGGTAAGGCCGGAGAAGGTCTGAATCCCCTCGATATCGTTAAATTTACGGCGGCCTATGCGACATTGATCCGCAAGACGACATCGGTAAATACAAATAAAATAGTAGTAGGTCGTGATGCCCGTATTTCGGGAGAAATGGTTAACTATTGTGTGGTCGGTACTTTGATGGGTATGGGCTTTGATGTTGTGAACATCGGCCTGGCAACAACTCCGACAACCGAATTAGCTGTAACGATGGAAAATGCTTGCGGCGGGATTATTTTGACGGCGAGCCATAATCCTAAACAGTGGAATGCATTGAAGTTGTTGAATGAGAAAGGTGAATTTCTGAATGCGGCAGAAGGCAATCAGGTTCTTGAAATCGCAGCGAAAGAGGATTTTTTGTTTGCGGATGTAGATCATTTAGGTAAAGTTACCGAAAATTTCACATATACACAGAGACATATAGATAGTGTCCTTGCTTTGGATTTGGTGGATGTCGATGCCATTAAAGCCGCAGGTTTCACTGTCGCCGTAGATTGTGTCAATTCTGTCGGAGGAATTGCTATTCCGGCATTGTTGGAGGCTTTAGGCGTAAAAAAAGTTGAAAAATTATATTGTGACCCGAACGGGCAATTCCCCCATAATCCCGAGCCTCTGCCTGCACATCTTACCGAAATTTCTTCTTTGATGAAAAGAGGGGGTGCAGACGTCGGTTTTGTTGTTGATCCGGATGTCGATCGTTTGGCTATTATTTGTGAAAACGGAGATATGTTCGGCGAAGAATATACCTTAGTTGCGGTTGCCGACTACATCTTAAAACATACTCCCGGTAATACGGTATCGAATCTGAGTTCTTCCAGAGCTTTACGGGATGTGACCCGTTCTTATGGTCAACAATATAGTGCTGCTGCCGTAGGAGAGGTGAATGTCGTAACCAAAATGAAAGAAACCGGTGCTGTAATCGGTGGAGAAGGAAATGGTGGAGTTATTTATCCGGCAAGTCACTACGGTCGGGATGCTTTAGTAGGTATTGCATTGTTCTTGACTCATCTGGCAAAAGAGAAAAAATCGGTTAGTGCCTTACGTGCTACTTATCCGCCTTATAGTATTGCTAAACAAAAAGTGCAGTTGACTCCGGATATCGATGTGGATGCCTTGTTAAAGGCCGTGAAAGAGAAATATGCACAATATGAGGTAACGGATATCGACGGTGTGAAGATAGATTTCCCTGATAAATGGGTACATCTGCGCAAATCGAATACCGAACCTATTATTCGGGTTTATGCCGAAGCGAAAACTCCTGAGTTGGCGGAGGAAACAGCCGCCGAGGTTATGGCTGTAATTGAAGAAATGGCGAAAAAATAAGCTTTGAAATTTAGATAAAGTATCGAGAATAGGCCGTCTCAAAATAGAATTCTGAGACGGCCTATTCTCGATACTTTATTAGTTAGTTCCCGTCTTACCGGATATTGCCACTTTAATAACTCCATCTTCCCGATTTTCAAAAATATGGTAAGCTTTTTCTATTTCGGTCAAAGGAAATCGGTGGGTAATAAGCGGGGTTGTATCTATTCTCCCTTTTTCTATCAAAGTAAGAATCTCGGCACAGTCGCATCCGTCCACTCCTCCTGTCTTAAAAGTCAGATTTTTTCCGTACATATAAGGTAAAGGCAGTGTTTGCGGTTTATCATAGAGTGCTACGATCGTGACGGTGGCATTGGGACGGGCACATTCCCATGCCAGACGAAAAGTATCTTCACTGCCTGCTACCTCCAATACGACATCTGCTCCCCCGTGATTGCTGTTTTGAAGAACGAAGTTTTTACAATTTTCCGGTTCTGTAATTAGAATATCAGGATAATGTTCACGGACAAAATGAATCCTGTCAGGGGATTTTTCGCAAACGATGATACGTTGCGGTTTTTTTAACATTGTACAGAGCAGCGTACAAATTCCGGTAGGACCGGCTCCAATAATGAGCACTGTATCTTCTTCGGAGATTTCTGAAATACGGGTTGCCCAAAAGCCTGTGGCAAGAATATCTCCGACGAATAACGCCTGTTCATCGCTGACTGTATCGGGGATACGATTCAAGCCTTGATCAGCAAAAGGTACTCTGACATATTCGGCTTGACCTCCATCGATACGGCATCCCAAAGCCCAACCCCCATTGGGGTCGGTACAGTTGTTAACATATCCGTGACGGCAGAAGAAACATTCACCGCAGAAAGTTTCAACATTTACCGTGACTCTGTCACCGGGTTTAACCGATAATACGTCAGTACCTATTTGTTCAACAACGCCTACCATTTCATGTCCGACAGTTATACCGGGTATTGCACGTGGTACACTTCCGTGTTTGATATGTAGATCACTGGTGCAAATACTGCTAAGAGTCACACGGATGATTGCATCGCGGGAATCTCTTATTTCTGGTCTCGGTTTTTCCAGTAGTTTGAATTTTCCATGTTCAATATAGGTATATGCAAGCATGATGTTTTTCTTAAAGTGTTCTTTTTATTATATTTATCAGTAAATTATTCTGCATCTTCATCCAAAGTTTCGATCAAGAAACTTACCGGGCGAAATCCGTCATTACATGAGATCATGGCCGATTTTTTATTTTTCATCCATCCATTATAAAAATTACTTCCGCCATGAGCTAAAGTCATCACGAAAGGCGACATGCTTTGCCAAGCACTTTCGCACATACCATCAGGTTTTTCCCAGCCATTAGCAATAAATATTTGTCCTTCTTTCATATCGCATGCATGTTCGATAAAATTTTCATATTTAGCCATTAGATCGTGATAGCAGGCCGTTCGCATAACAGTGATCTTACATTTTTTCATGAAAGTATTGTCTATATTTTGTGCCATAAAGATAATGAAATCAAATGAGAGATTATATAATGTTGTTTCTATTAATTATCTTTGTAATCAGCTAATGTATAAATAACAAGAATATGTCGTTGGGTAGAGTACTTCTTTCTATTTTCTTTCCACCGCTTGCAGTGTTGGATAAAGGTTGTGGTTCTGTCCTTATCGTATTTATTCTTACGATGGTAGGGTGGGTTCCCGGAGTAATAGGAGCTTTGGTTATTTTGAATAAATCAGAAAGCTGATACAATATTGATACATAATGATTGTTCGCATTACCGAAGATAAAAAACGATTTCTTGATCTGTTGTTGCTTGCCGATGAGCAGGAATCTATGATAGACCGCTATTTGGAAAGAGGGGAGATGTTTGTCTTTTATAAAAAAGAGATTCCGGTAGCGGCATGTGTTGTTACCGATGAAGGAGATAATGTTTGTGAAATAAAAAATATCGCAGTTCTTCCTCAATATCAACGACAAGGATATGGCAGACGTTTGATAGATTTCTTATTGGAGCGTTATAAAAAATCTTATCGGGTTATGCTCGTAGGGACGGGAGATACTTTTTCGACTATATCTTTTTATGAACATTGTGGTTTTATGCGTTCTCATCGTCTTCCCGGCTTTTTTACAGATCATTATGATCATCTGATATTTGAGGAGGGGAAGCAATTGGTAGATATGGTTTATTTAAAAAAAGAATTATGATTTTTTCTCGGGATATTATTTGTTGTTTATTCCGTATCCGAAGAGTGCAAAGTCCCCGAGACAGGGATCTTCAGGAAAAATTTGTTTCATAAAGTCGGTTATTTCCATAGCTGTTTTGATGTCTGGTGTCGATCTTTTGGTTATACCGCATTTTTTTGCGATTTGATGTACGTGTGTGTCGAGAGGAATTATCAGTTCTGATGGAGAAAAACTTTCCCAGATTCCGAAATCTACGGTTTTATCTTGTCGGATCATCCAGCGCAAAAACATGCAAATTCGTTTGCAAGCCGAGTTCCCTTCCGGTTTCGGAATTCCGTTTATATCGATAAAAAGATTTTGTATTCGTTGAACAAGAGTATGCCCGGAAGCCGATTTTAATGCAGATTCTAATGAGCCGAATTTTTGGTAACAATAATGCATTCGTTCGCAAATTTCATACAGATCGTGATATTTAAAAAAGCGATAGAAACTATTATAGTTGTCTTGATAGCCGGAATATTTATTATTCAGAATAAAGTGTAGAGGCGAACCATCAAACATACGATCTAATTCTTCAGCCTTAGTAATGATACATTTTCGATTACCGTAAGAGATCCATGCTGTAAGAAAAGCACTTATCTCTATATCTTTTGTATCAGAGTATCTGTGTGGAAATTGTATCGGATCGGAATATATGAATTTATCCCGATTATATTCGGTTGCCCACTCTTTTAGTTGTTGTATGTTTTTGGAGTTCATAGATTTTATATATTTATGCATTCAGGCTTTATGTTTAATAAATAGCCCGATAATCCAGAACAGATTACCGGGCAAATGATATATCAAAGTATTTTTTATTGATCGCTGCTTTTTTCGAGTGTGACGATTGTTTTTCCTTGAGAATCACAAAGGCCTGCATATTTTTTACCATTCTTATCCGGTAATAATTTGAATGATTTTACATTTTCTAAAGCTTTTAGGAGTGTAGGTTCTGTATTTCCCGGGCATGCCATACGAGTAGTTGCAATCTGTCCTAAAGAGATAAAATATTCATTAGCATTATCTGTCGTTATCTGTCCGTTCATACGATTACAACCTGCATTTCCTGTGATTTTCCGATCTTTTGTGTTGAAAGTAATAAAAGGTTTCTGGTCATCGGTAAGAGGCTTTTCGTTTATTAAAGTAACATTCCATGTCCCTTCAAGCTCAGAAAATGGTTGTCTTTTCAAAGATATCAATTCTTTATTATTGGCATTGTACAATTTGAGGTATTTATCAGACTCTATTTTAAAAGATGCCGTATTATTAAGGGCTTCCATAATTTGACGTTCCGGATTCTCTCCCATACAGGCTCTCATTGTACTGATTACTTTATCTAAGCGGAAAGAACCGTCATCGCCGACTATTAATTCTCCGTTGATAATATTACATCCGTTATTTCCGTGCATTCTTTTTTCTTTGAGATCGAATGCAAGAAATGCCGGTTCTTCACTGACGATTTTTTTCCCATCAACGGAAATGATGTTCCAATTCCCCGATAGCAACTCGGTAGAAGTTGTATAAGATTGTGTCGATTTGCTTTCTTTTTTTGAACTACATGAGATTGTTCCGCAGAGGGCGACAGTAGTTGCTACGTACATCCATTTTTTCATTTTTCGTTAAGTTTTATATTGTTGAAACCATAAGAGTGTATAAAGTTATTTGTATCAGTATATCAGGGCTTGTTTAAAATTTTCGATAAAAAATTATTATCCGGACTTTTATCAAATAATTTAGATGACAGGCTCTAATATCAAACAATCTATTGCCTACAAAAGTACATAAATCTTTTAAAACTTTCTTATAGATGATTTCAAATATGTATGGAGAATGAATCTGCATCTTGTAATACAGGAAATTTTTGTCTGAATGTTGTAAGTTTCTCTGCCGATAAGGTTGTCGTGATGCATGTTTCTTTTCCTTCTGGTGTCGATTGAATAATTTCGCCTTTCGGATCTATAACGGCCGAGTGTCCGGGATAATATCTTCCTGAAGGGTCATATCCTATGCGATTTACGCCGCAAATATATGCTTGGTTTTCTATTGCTCGGGCTCGTAACAGTATATCCCATACCGAGATACGAGGTTGTGGCCAGCATGCCGATACAATCAATAGATCATAGCGAGTATTATTATTGCGCAACCATATCGGGAAACGTAAATCGTAACATATCGATAAACAAATATTCCAATCTTGATAAGAAATGATGGTTTGTTGCTGTCCTGCGGAAAAACTCTGATTTTCCTTTCCCATGCGGAACAGATGTCTTTTATCGTAAAATGAAATTTCGTTATCGGGTTTTATAAAAAATCCTCGGTTATAGAATTTGCCATTTCGACTGCAAATAAAACTTCCGGTAAGGGCGAGTTCGTAGATTTCGGCATAATATTTTAATCTGGAGATTGTTTCTCCATTTTCAGGTTCGGCAAGGTTTGGGCTATCCATTGAGAATCCGGTAGTAAACATTTCCGGGAAAACGACAAGATCAGTTGTCCCTTTTAGCTTTTGGAGTGTTATTTGTTGTTTGTTTAGGTTTGCTTCTTTATTTTCCCAGATAATATCTGTTTGTATTGATGTTATGCGAAGATCATTCATACATATTGGAATTTAGGGAACATGTTTAAATGTTATTTCGGACTAAAAGTAATTTTGAGAGAACTTGAACGATTTTAGAGCCTGTCTGGATTTTACTCGGGTTAGTTTTGAGAGTTTTTTTCGAGGATGTTTTTCTGATTTTATGAGGAGAATAGCCGGTTATCTGGCAAATGCAAACGGGTCCTGAGAAAAAGTTGTAAAAAGACTTTTTATTCTATTGCAAACAGATCGGGATATTTGGCGTGGTAATTTTTATAAAACTGTTTAATCTCGATCAGATCTTTTTCAAAGTCTCCGGTAGGGATGAATGTTTTTTTCAGCCCGATAGATTTTTCTTTATAATCGATGTATGCCAGTACGATAGGTACATTTGCCTTCAGAGCGATAAAATAAAATCCTTTTTTCCAATCCGGATTTCTTTTTCTTGTTGCCTCTGGGGTAATGGCGATGTTGAAATGTTCGTGTTTGTTGAATTCGTCGACGATCTGATCGATCAGGTCAGAATGTTTACTCCGATCTACGGGAATGCCCCCCATAGACCGGAGTATAATATTCAAAGGGAAAAAGAACCAGTCTTTTTTTATTAAAAATCCTGCATGTCTTCCGATCGAAAGATATGCCAGTTTCCCGAGAAAAAAATCGGTATTGCTGGTATGCGGAGCTACGCAAATTACACATTTAGGATAATCGGGAACTGAAACTTCTACTTTCCAACCCAATAGGTGTAAAATGAAACGGTATACCCTTTTTCTCATCTTTCTTATTTGCTCAGTTCACTTAAATCTTTTAATATTTCACCGATTTTATTGTCGAAAGACTGTATCAGACTCTTGTAATATTTTTTTACCAATTTAGGGTTTTCTTTACCATCGGGAGTATTTGCACGACGCAAAAAATCGTCTTGGCAGTCGATAATTTTTGATAGTAATTCGTCTATTTTTTGAGGATCGCTATTCTTTATATATAGTTTGTTGAACAGACATTCTGCAATGAGTTCATTCGAGATGAAATTGATCTCTTTTTTTAGTTCTCTTTTATTTGCCATAACTTTTTATTTTAGCGGTTATACCGACAAATATAACTATTTTTTATAAGGTCGCATAAAAAAGAACGCATTTTTCTCTTTGTGTAGATGTTTGGTCACGAATATATATTGTACATTAAATTTAAAAATGTTTTTATTCTAAAAAAGAGAGACTTGTTTTCGTTAGAAGAGATATTTATTGTACATTTGCACTTTATTTTTACACATTAAAAACGTGTTGAATATTGATTAATATGGAAAAGAACCCCCTAAACCTGGACTATCTTTTTGAAGTGAGTTGGGAAGTTTGTAATTTGGTGGGTGGTATTTATACAGTGCTTTCTACTAAAGCTAAAACTTTGCAACAAATAAATAAGGATAGAAACGTGTTTATTGGTCCCGATTTGTGGAAAGAAAAAGAATCACCTTATTTTATTGAAATTCCGTCTCTTTTCAAGGACTGGAAAAAGATAGCTGCAGAAGAAGGATTGCAAGTCAGAACCGGACGTTGGGATATTCCGGGAAAGCCGATTGTTATTCTTGTCGATTACAATAATATGTATCCTTGCCGTAATGAACTGTTTACCGATATGTGGAATTGGTTCGGAGTAGATTCGTTACCGGCTTATGGCGATTATGATGAGTCGTGTATTTTTGCGTATGCTTCGGCACTCGTGATAGAGAGCTTCTATAAATATATACGAGGAGAAAACTTAAAGGTAATAGCCCATTTTGATGAATGGACTACAGGTATGGGATTATTATATATCAAGCATAAATTACCTACTGTTGCTACTGTATTTACGACTCATGCGACTTCAATAGGGCGCTCTATTGCCGGGAATAATAAGCCTCTTTATGATTATTTGCCGGGATATAATGGCGATCAGATGGCAAGAGAGTTGAATATGGTATCGAAGCATTCGTTAGAAAAACATGCGGCGCATCAGGCTCATTGTTTTACGACGGTGAGTGATATAACAGCGAGAGAATGTGCTCAGTTGCTCGAACGTTATCCGAATATCGTAACGCCTAACGGATTTGAAGAAAACTTTGTCCCCAAAGGAGCTTTATATAAGGAGAAACGAACTATTGCCCGTGAACGCTTGTTGAAACTTGCAGGCTCTTTGATTGGATATGAACCGGATGCGAATGCATTTTTGATAGCCACTTCGGGACGTTATGAGTACAAAAATAAGGGTATCGATCTTTTTATAGAAGCGGTACGGCGGCTGAAAGAAACCTATACGGGAGAAAAGGAAATAATCGCTTTCGTGATGGTTCCGGCATGGTCAGGAAATGCGCGAGAAGATTTGTTTTTGCGGATGAATGCAGTCGAAAATTTTAAAACGGCATTGCCCGATCCTTTTATAACACATGCACTTTATAATTATAACGAAGACCGTGTTATGTCGCAAATTCATAATGGAGGATTTTCGAATAGGCCGGAAGATAAAGTCAAGATCATTTTTATTCCATCATATTTAAGAGGCGATGACGGTATATTGAATCTTTCGTATTACGATGTGCTGATCGGTCTGGATGCAACGGCATTTCCTTCATATTATGAACCGTGGGGATATACCCCGTTGGAGAGCATCGCTTTCGGTGTTCCTACCGTTACGACCGATTTGTCGGGATTTGGACTTTGGAGCTGCCCTTCGGGAGCTTGTACTGTGAATGAAAAGGGTGTTGCCGTATTGCATCGTACAGATTCTAATTATGATGAAGTGGCGAATCAGTTAGTGGAGACAATAAGAGATTTGTCTGGTAAAACTGAGGCGGAAATCGGAAATGTGCGTAAGCTTGCAATGAAAACATCGAAGCAAGCATTGTGGAAACATTTTATTTCATATTATGAACAAGCCTATGATTGGGCTTTGAAAAGTGTAAATAAAACTGACAATTAGAACATTATAATAAAGATGATGTTTTAATTAGGCAGAGGTAGATAAAAATATAAGACTATTAACTAACAACCAAGTTATATGAAAGTACAAGTAAGTAATACAAACGCACCATGTTGGCGTGACATTACGGTAAAATCAAGAGTTCCTGCACAATTGAATATTTTGCAGGAGATGGCTCGTAACATTAGTTGGGTGTGGCATAGTGAAGCGATCGAAATGTTCCGGTCTATCGATCCGGTATTATGGAAATCGACGAACGGGAATCCGGTATTGATGCTCCAGCAGATCAATTATGAACGCTTGGAAGAAATCGCCTCAGATAAGGCGATAATGCGTCGTATTAATGACTTATACGATGAATTCAGAAAATATATGGATGTAGAAAAGAGAACTGATATTCCATCCGTGGCTTATTTCAGTATGGAATATGGTTTGGCTAACATCCTGAAGATATATTCGGGAGGATTAGGTATCCTTGCCGGAGATTATTTAAAAGAAGCCAGTGATTGTAACGTCGATATGGTCGCAGTGGGCTTTTTATACCGGTATGGATATTTTACCCAGACACTTTCTATGGATGGACAGCAGTTGGCAAATTATGAACCTCAAAATTTCAATCAGCTTCCGGTAGAGCAGGTTACTGACGAAAACGGGCATCCGATAATTTTGGAAGTGCCTTATCCGGGACGTATAATTTACGCCAATATCTGGAAAGTAAGTGTCGGCCGAGTTCCCTTGTATCTTATGGATACCGATCTTGATTCGAATAGTGAGTTTGACAGGCCTATTACATATCAGTTGTACGGAGGAGATTGGGAACACCGTATGAAACAGGAATACATGCTTGGAATAGGGGGTATTCTTATGTTGAAACGTTTGGGTATTAAGAAGGATATTTATCATTGTAATGAAGGACATGCTGCGCTTATCAATGTACAGAGATTGGTAGAGTATGTTCAAAATGAAAAACTTGCATTTGAAGAGGCTCTTGAAGTGGTTCGCGCTTCTTCACTTTATACCGTACATACGCCTGTTCCGGCTGGACATGACAGCTTCGATGAAGGATTATTCGGAAAATATATGGGAGAATTTCCTGCAAAATTGGGAATTTCATGGCAAGACTTGATGGATTTAGGAAGAGAAAATCCCGGGACGAACGAAAAATTCTCGATGAGTGTATTCGCATGTAATACTTGTCAGGAAGTAAATGGTGTGAGTTGGTTACACGGAAAAGTTTCCCAGCACATGTTCCAGCCTATTTGGAAAGGATATGCGGCCGAAGAACTTCATGTGGGGTATGTGACTAATGGCGTGCATTTTCCTACTTGGGCAGCTACCGAATGGAAAGAGTTCTATGTCGAGAAATTTGGACAAGATTTTCTTACACATCAAGGAGACCGTAAGATGTGGGAAAAAATATACGATGTACCCGATGAGGAGATCTGGAAGCTCCGTCAGACGATGAAAAATAAATTGGTGAATTTTGTAAAAGATGATTTTCGTGAAAATTGGCTGAAAAATCAGGGAGATCCGTCTCGTATTGTTTCTGTCCTTGAGCGTATTGATCCGAATGCTCTCCTTATCGGATTTGCTCGTCGTTTTGCAACTTACAAACGTGCGCACTTACTTTTCACCGATCTTGAAAGATTATCTAAAATCGTGAACAATCCTCAATATCCGGTACAATTCCTTTTCTCAGGAAAAGCGCATCCTGCGGATGGTGCTGGACAAGATCTTATAAAACGAATTGTCGAAATTTCACGTCGTCCTGAATTTTTAGGAAAGATTATTTTCTTGGAAAATTATGATATGAAAGTTGCCAAACGCCTGATATCTGGTGTAGATATTTGGCTGAATACTCCGACACGTCCATTAGAGGCATCTGGAACATCTGGAGAAAAAGCCGAAATGAACGGAGTTCTCAATTTCTCTGTACTTGACGGTTGGTGGTATGAAGGTTATAAAGAAGGTGCAGGCTGGGCATTAACGGATAAACGGACATTCCAGGATCAAGGTCATCAAGATCAATTGGATGCTGCAACGATTTATTCTATGCTTGAAAACCAAATCGTTCCTCTTTATTTTGCTAAAAATAGCAAGGGATATTCTCCTGAATGGATTCAGTATATTAAGAATTCCATTGCGCAGATTGCCCCTGAGTTTACGATGAACCGTATGCTTCGGGATTATATAGATCGTTTTTATAGCAAGGAAGCTAAACGTTCTAAGCTTTTAGTTGCAGACAATTATAAAAAAGCGAAAGAAATAGCCGCTTGGAAACAAGAAGTCGTGGCTAAATGGGATTCGATCGAAATCAAGTCGGTCAACTTGCCCGAAGCGATACTTTACAGTCCGCATGTAGGAGAAGAATATCCCATCGAGGTGGCTATTGATCCTAAAGGACTCGGAAACTGTATTGGAGTTGAGTTGGTTGTTACTCCTGTTGAAGACGGTCAGATGAAACCTTATCAGGTATATGAACTTAATGTAATAAAAACGACTTCGGATTCTACGGTTTTCCACATCGATTACCAGTTACGGGCAGCGGGAACATATAAATATTCATTCCGCATGTATCCTAAAAATCCGGATCTTCCTCATCGTCAAGATTTTGCTTACGTGCGTTGGTTCTGATCGTAATAAATGTTATCATAGAAAATCCGGAATGATCGAGATTCCGGATTTTTTTGTTTTTGAATGTTTAAGGAATTGGGCATGTAAAGATTTATTTTAAGAATTTGTATCTTTGTTCATAAAGACTCGATATCGATGAAATTTCAAGATTTACAACAATTAAATGCGCATTATGCTGATGAACTGAAAAAAGTTGCGTCAGAAGTAATAGACTCCGGTTGGTATCTGCAAGGGAAAAGAGTAGCTGCATTCGAGAATCGGTTGAGTGATTATTTGGGATGTCGCTATACGGTATCCGTAGGCAATGGCCTGGATGCGTTAAGGTTGATATTTAAGGCTTATCTCGAGATTGGGACGATGCGACCGGGAGATGAAATTATCGTGCCGGCTAATACGTTTATTGCTACGGTATTGGCAATAACCGATAATCAGTTGAAACCGGTGTTTGTAGATCCGGATATACAGACTTTTAATCTCGATATGGAAAAAGTCGAAATGAATATAACCGAACGTACCCGAGCGATTGTTGTCGTACATCTCTATGGCCGATGTTGCTGGAATGAGAAGTTAAAACAGTTAGCGAAAAAATATAACTTGAGAATTATAGAAGATAATGCTCAGGCGATAGGGGCGGTCAGTCGGGTAGAAGGATTTAACGGGACATATAAAACAGGAACATTGGGAGATGCTGCGGGGATCAGTTTTTATCCTGCAAAGAATTTAGGGGCGTTGGGAGATGCCGGAGCTGTGACGACGAATGATCCGAAATTGGCCAAGGTGATCCGTGCATTGGCAAATTATGGTTCTGCTGAAAAATATATAAGTGTTTATCACGGGCTGAATAGCCGTATGGATGAGCTTCAGGCTGCATTTTTGTCAGTGAAGTTAAAATATCTTGATGAGGAAAATCGAGCTCGCCGCCAGATTGCTCTTTGGTATGATACTTATTTAAATCATCCGGACATTATAAAACCTTGTGTGGAGTGCTCGGAGGATCATGTATGGCATCAATATGTGATCCGGACAACACGACGGGAAGAACTTCGATCTTATCTTGAAAGGCAAGGTATTCCGACAGTGATTCATTATCCTGTCCCTCCTCATAAACAGGTCTGTTATCATCAATATAAAGATTTAGACCTTCCTGTTTCTGTATTGCTTGGCCGTGAAGTTTTAAGTCTTCCTATTTCTCCGGTAATTACGGAGTCCGATGTTATTGAAATATCTTCATGTATAGCGAGATTTTAGAATCGGTACAGATTTTACACAGGTTAGATTTTAGAGTTTCTTTCGATGATGTTTTTCAGTCACGGAATATCATGATATGAGGTTTTGCTTACGGCTTTGATTCGGGTCTGTTATATTATTTTAAGTCACGATCCGAGTCGAAAGATTTCGTTTATTTCGATAGGAGAAGATACTGGACGTTCACTTTCCCAGCATATTTCCGGAATATTATATAATAAACATCGATTTTCTATATTTGACATGTCGTTTTTATATACAGGATTTTCTAAAACAGCTTGGGATAATTGAATCTTGGGATCTTCCAACTGTTTTTTTAGTGTAGAGACAAACTCTTTTAAACGAATCTGGAATGAGAGAGACACGACGATCAAAATTCCATCGATAAAAATAGTATTTGCCGTTTCATTAAAAAAAGGAACAATTTCGATTATTTCATCTTTTTCATTTAGAAAAAGAATGTGTTTATAATATGTTTGCTCTCTATAACAAATGCAATGTGCAAAAAATCCCCGTTTCATTTTATTCTGTTACAGTAGAATCATTTTCTATTGTTATTTCCGATCGTTTTATTTCTGACTTTTTATAACGGATACGGGTGAGAGAAATACTGTCGGCATAAGTTTTTATCCAATCGGGGCGTGACGGGACAACGATGTTTCCGTATATTTTGTTGATGGCAGACGAATCGGACTCGACACGGAATGTTGCCCATCCGTTATTACGGATATCGGAACTGATGAAACGTATCGAGTCGTTTTTATGCTTCACTGCTAATGTTACACGAGGATATTGTTCGTTCCTTCTGGGCAACATATTGAATTTCAGTTTTAAAATAAAAATATCTTTTTCTTGGTAATTATCGTCTGCGGGAATATCGAAAGTTAATATACTCCGTCCGATATAAGGTTCAAAGACATAGAACCGTTCTTTCGGCCATATATTAACGGAATCTCCGGGACGGGAGAGAGGTTGGGAATTGTTTTCGGCAATCAAAACTTTTACAGCCTCATCTTCTTCTTTGAGACGAGCTATAACGTTATCGTATATCTTGATGTATTTGGGTAAATGGTGTCCGTACCACATTAAAGAAGAATCGAATAATGCTTTATCTACTCCATGTTTTTTTAATACGGCGTTGCGCACCTCTTCTTTCTGTTCTATTGAACCGTATTTTTGATAGTTTTTTTCGATAATCGCTTCTGATTTATGAATATCGATTAAGAGATCTTCCATTGCTTTAGGCTTGATAATGTGATCGGGAGTTCGGTCACAAGCCGAAAGAAAGCAAAAAATTACACTGCATAAAGCTATATAAAATAACGATCTCATAAAAGATTGTTTAGTAGTTCTTCGACACAGATGCTAAATATTTTCGATAAAAAAGCAGCAATACGATTACTCCTATAGTAATAGCCGAATCGGCTATATTAAAAACCGGTCGGAAAAATTCAAAAGAATCGCCTCCGACAAAAGGAATCCAATCAGGCCAATAAAACCGGAATAGAGGGAAATAGAGCATATCTACGACTTTTCCATGAAATAATGACTGATAACCGCCGCCTTCGGGGAATAAAGTTGCGACGAATGGAGGGGTAGGGTTGTCGAATATAATACCATAAAAAACGCTGTCTATTATATTGCCGAATGCACCGGCAAGGATGAGAGCAATGCAAACGACATATCCTTTTTTGAAAGGACGATGTACTATTTTGTACAAATAGTAACCGATAAAAATGACAGCTGCAATACGAAACAGGCTGAGAAACAATTTACTGATGATTTCTATACCGAAAGCCATTCCATTGTTTTCGATAAATAAAATGTAGAACCATTTTGTGATTTCGATATCTTCTCCCAGATACATGTGAGTTTTGACCCATATTTTAGTAAACTGGTCGATAAATAATACTAAAAATATTACCAGTATAGCTATTTTCCCGTTTGTCAGTTTCATCCTCTTTTAGACTGTGTTTGATGTTATTTCTCCATATTACGGATGTCCGATAAAGACAATTCGACGCCTGTCCCGTATGCTTTTGCATATACGTCAAGTGTCGAATTGTTGTTTGTATCTCAGATTCAAAATGACCCGATTTTATTTCTGGTCTTTTTTGGCATTGATACTGAGTGTAGCGTGAGGGACAGCCCGTAATCTTTCTTTGGGAATCAATTCCCCGGTTTCCCGGCAAATCCCGTATGTCTTATTTTCGATTCTTACCATGGCAGCTTGCAGATGTTGTATAAACTTCATCTGTCGTTGAGCTAACTGGCCGGCTTCTTCTTTCGATAATGTCGTAGCTCCCTCTTCCAATACTTTGAATGTAGGAGATGTATCGGTTGTGTCATTACCGTCAGCATTCATTACCGCCGACTTCAGCAGATCATAATCCCGGTAAGCCTTGTCGAGCTTTTCTTGTATGATCGCGCGGAATTCTTCTAATTCTGCATCTGAATATCGTGTTTTTGTACTCATAGGTTTACGGTTTTTAAGTGAATAACCTTTTTTCTTATTTACTACATAACATAGTAAATGTTATATAGTTTGCAATATGATGCGAAAATAAGGAAATTACCCCAATATACAAAATTACTGGGGTAATAATACCGAATTTATGCTTTTGTTACAGATACTTGTAATTTGAATGAATCGAAATCCAAATCTGTATAATTTTCATCGGATATGGCATTTACTATTTCTATCGAGTCTGCAAGCACTTGTTTTGCTATGTAATCTTTATATTTGTTTATTGCAGAATCTGTTTCGGAATGACTGGTCAATCTTACAGTTATTTTATCTGTAATGTCAAAGCCGTTTGCTTTTCTGATGTTCTGTATTCGGTTAACCAATTCTCGGGCTATTCCTTCAAGACGAAGTTCTTCTGTAACTGTAATATCGAGAGCTACGGTCAACCTTCCTTCGTTGGCAACTAACCATCCGGGAATATCTTCAGAAATAATTTCCACATCATTCAATTCTATCGTAGCTTGCTGAGACTCGATATCGAACGTAAATTCTCCTTCGGTTTCGAAACGAGCTATTTCTTCTTGTTCCATTGATGCGATAGCTGCGGCTAATTGCTTCATGATTTTTCCATAGCGAGGTCCGAGCTTTTTAAAATCGGGTTTGATCCGTTTTATAAGTATTCCGGCCGTATTATCTACGAAATTCAGCTCTTTTACATTTACTTCATTTAATATCAAATCTTTAACCGATTCGATCTCCTCTTTTTGTTTTTCGTCTAAAACGGGCAACATTAATGCCGTTAGAGGTTGACGTACTTTGATATTTACTTTTCTTCGCAATGCAAGTACCATAGAAGTAATATCCTGAGCTATTTGCATACGTTCTTCTAAGGTCTTGTCGATATATTCCGGATGTAAAGTCGGGAAATCGCATAGATGTACCGATTTGTCAGAGCGTCCGGTTGCGGATGTCAGATCTCTGAACAACCGGTCTGCAAAGAACGGTGCTATGGGAGCCATGAGTGCGGCGACAGTTTCCAAACATGTGTATAGAGTCTGATAAGCAGACAGTTTATCTGTATCCATCGTTCCTCCCCAGAACCGTTTCCGGTTAAGACGCACATACCAGTTGCTTAGATTATCATTAACGAAGTCGGAAATGGCACGTCCTGCACGGGTCGGTTCGAAATTATTGTAATGTTCATCGACCTCTTTTATGAGAGTATTCAACAAAGAAATAATCCAGCGGTCTATTTCAGGACGTTCTGTTACGGGAATTTCCGGTTCGGAGAATGTAAATCCGTCCACATTTGCATATAAAGCAAAAAATGAATAGGTATTGTAGAGTGTCCCGAAAAATTTTCGGCGAACTTCTTCTATACCGTCTATATCGAATTTTAAATTATCCCATGGCGATGAGTTGGTGATCATATACCAACGCAATGGGTCTGAACCGTATTTCTCGATCGTAGAGAACGGATCGACGGCATTGCCTAACCGTTTGGACATTTTATTCCCGTTTTTGTCAAGCACAAGTCCGTTTGAGATCACAGCTTTATAAGCAACGCTGCCGAAAACCATTGTGGCAATGGCATGGAGGGTAAAAAACCATCCGCGTGTCTGATCTACTCCTTCGGCAATGAAGTCTGCCGGGTACACTTCGTGACTGTCGAGCAGCTCTTTGTTTTCAAATGGGTAATGTATTTGAGCATAAGGCATTGCACCCGAGTCGAACCACACATCGATTAAGTCGCTTTCTCGTTTCATCGGTTTCCCGTTTTCCGATACTAACACGATATCATCGACGTATGGCCTGTGTAAATCGATTTTGTCGTAGTTTTCTTTTTTATATTCGCCCGGTACAAATCCCTTTTCTTTGTACGGATTCGATTTCATGAATCCTGCAGCGATGGATTTTTCTATTTCGTTATATAATTCTTCTACCGATCCGATACATTTTTCTTCTCCCTCTTCCGAACGCCAAATAGGGAGAGGTGTACCCCAGTAGCGGGAACGACTCAAGTTCCAGTCATTCAAGTTTTCCAGCCATTTTCCGAAACGTCCTGTTCCGGTAGATTCCGGTTTCCAGTTGATGGTCTTGTTCAGTTCTATCATCTGATCTTTACAAGCCGTTGATTTGATAAACCAACTGTCCAACGGATAGTATAATACCGGTTTGTCGGTACGCCAGCAGTGCGGATAATTATGTACATGTTTTTCTATCTTGAATGCCTGATTATTGATTTTCATCATCATACAGATAGAAATGTCGAGAGTTTCGTCTTTATCGGTGAGGTTCGGGTCATACGCATTTTTTACGAAACGTCCGGCGTATTCTTTGTATAAATCGACGTTTACACATTCTTTTACAAATGTGTCGTCCAACTCATCGAGTGAATAGAACTTTCCGGTAAGATCTACCATCGGACGCAGTTCACCCTTTTTATTGACCATTTGTAACGGAGGTATTCCTGCAGCTTTGGCAACTTGAGCGTCGTCAGCACCGAAGGTCGGAGCAATATGCACGATACCTGTACCGTCTTCGGTTGTTACATAATCTCCCGAAATTACGCGGAATGCTCCTTTTCCCGGATTGACCCATGGGATCAGTTGCTCATATTCCATTCCTACCAAGTCCGGACCTTTATATTCGGCGATCACTTTATAGGGAATCAGTTTGTCTCCGGGTTTGTAATCTTCTAAAGCTAAGTCTGCCGCTTTCGGATTGAAATGAGTATTCAATAAAGCCTTTGCTAAAACTACTGTGATGGGTTTTCCGCTATAAGGGTTATAAGATTGTACGGCAACATACTCTATTTTTGGACCTACGCATAACGCAGTATTTGACGGTAGTGTCCAAGGTGTCGTCGTCCATGCAAGAAAATAAGGAGTTCCCCATTCTGCCATTTCCGGTTTCGGGTTCTTCATTTTAAACTGGGCGACTACAGTCGTGTCTTTTACATCTCTGTAACATCCCGGTTGATTTAGTTCATGTGAACTTAATCCAGTTCCTGCGGCCGGAGAATAAGGTTGAATTGTATATCCTTTGTAGAGGAGTCCTTTATTATAAAGTTGTTTCAATAACCACCACAGAGTTTCGATATAACGGTTATCGTACGTGATATAAGGGTCGTTCATATCTACCCAATATCCCATTTTATGAGTAAGGTCTTCCCATTCACGGGTATATTTCATCACGTCTTTACGGCATGCAGCATTATAATCAGCTACGGAAATCGTCTTCCCTATATCTTCCTTAGTGATTCCGAGTGCTTTTTCTACACCTAATTCTACAGGTAATCCGTGAGTATCCCAGCCGGCTTTGCGTTTTACATGAAACCCTTTCATTGTTTTGTAACGGCAAAAGATATCTTTAATCGATCGAGCCATTACATGATGAATACCCGGCATTCCGTTTGCAGAAGGTGGTCCTTCATAAAATACGAAAGACGGGCAACCTTCACGGACTTCCAGACTTTTGTGGAATACATTTTCTTCATCCCATTTTTTCAGTACCTCTTTGTTTATCTCGGATAAATCGAAGTGAGAATATTCGGTAAACTTTTTACTCATATCTGATAAAATATTACTGCTTTCAAAAATCGCCCCGAAGGTACGAAAAATCAATGAAAAACAGCTTTATTGTAATGATAAAATGTATGCAGATATTATTTTATTATTGTTTTATCGGTTTTTCTGTCAAAAGCGGGATATTTCGCTATATTTGTATATTTATGTATAATTAACGACAGAGAAATGTGCAATTGGGTAAATAAGTCGGGTATTGTTACGATTGTTCTGTTTATTTTCTGTGCAGGATTTTTTTCGTGTGAAGAAATCAGTTTCGGAAAAGATCAGGATACTGCTGAGATGTTATGTAATAGGGTCTGGGTGGATTTTTATGATGAAAACGATTATACTGAATGTCGTAGAGAGCTGTCTTTTTATTTGGACGGAGGAGGAATAATACGATACGATTATTATAATATATATACAGGAGATCTTTTAGATACGTTTTCTGAATATTTTTATTGGGACTGGAGTATTTACGGACATTCTATTGATATGGAATTTTCCGATGGTTACAGTTATTTCGATGATATTATAGTTAGCGGAAATTATCTTTCCGGCATTTTGGATGGTTATAAGGTAACGTTTACCGATGGCTATTTGCTTGATTAAATAAGGTACAACATTGGAGAAGTATTTACATAAAAATCGAACGGCCTTTTCGGTTTTTTGAAAATACTTTTGTTTATATTTTGATTGTTTGGAGTATTTTATATAAATTGCCACAGGGTGTCGGTATATTGAGGAGAAGATAATCCATGAATCTTTTCTTGTATGATGAGATAACAATATATTTATTGGTCGTAAGGGGGAATAAGCCGATAACCGGATTAAACCAAATCCGTTTTTAATCAGGAACTTTTAATATATAAATGAAAAGAAATGAGAGAGAGAAAAAAAATTACCCGGAGCGTATTGCTATGCGCTTTCGTATCGGCTTTTGTCGCTTGTAGCAATAAAGTAGATTACAAGGATTCGTCACTACCTGTCGAAACTCGCGTACAAGATTTATTGGGACGTATGACAATGGAAGAAAAGGCTGCTCAGCTTGATATGTTGTCGGCAAAAGAAATTGTCATAGACGAAAACACTTTATCCGATGAACAGTTGAAGCATTTTGTAGATAGCATGTGTATAGGAGCTGTTCATGATTTATATCCTGCTCATGCTGCAGTAGCTAATCTTATACAAAAACATGCGGTGGAAAACTCGCGTTTGGGTATTCCTTTGCTTTTTATAGAAGAAGGGTTGCACGGCTATCAAGGTGTAAAGGGTACAGCTTTCCCTATTCCTATCGGTAATTCTTCAAGTTGGGACACGACCATGCTCTATTCGATAGGGAGGGTCATTGCTACAGAAGCTCGTGCTCATGGCGTGCATTTCATATTGGGTCCGAATTTGGATCTTGCTCACGAAATAAGATGGGGACGTGTTGAGGAAACTTTCGGCGAAGATCCGTATTTGACTTCTCGATTAGGGGTTAATCTTGTAAAAGGTATGCAAGGCAATGATTTGAAAGATAATAATACTGTGGCATCAGAGCCTAAACATTTCGGTATTCATGGTATTCCGGAATCGGGGACAAATGCCTCATCGGTTAATATCGGCGAACGAGAAGCCCGTTCATTCCATTTATATACTTTCGAAAAAGCGGTGAAAGAGGGACATGCTCAAGGAGTAATGGCCGCTTATCATGATATTGACGGAATTCCTTGCGTTGCGAATGAATGGCTGTTGTCTAAAATCTTACGTGAAGAGTGGGGTTTTGACGGTATTGTAGTATCGGATTTAGGAGCTATAAGAAGACAGGTAAACGATCATCATACGGCTGTGGATACTGAAGATGCTGTTGTTAAATCTCTTAAAGCAGGATTGAATATGCAGTTTTACGATTTCCCTTATGATGATTTTCAAAAAGCTGTTGTCGAAGCAGTTAAAAACGGGACGTTGGATGAAGCAGTTCTCGATAATAGGGTTGCCGATGTATTAAGACTGAAATTCCGTTTGGGATTATTCGAGAACCCTTATACGGCTGACTCTCTGGCTACTCAAGCCGAAGATAATGCGGAACATAAGGCTTTGGCTTTGAGAGCTGCTCGAGAATCGTTGATTTTGCTGAAGAATGCAAAAAATACATTGCCGTTTAAACAGAACATCAAACGTATTACTCTTGTGGGAGAACTGGCAAATCAGTCGTTGTTGGGCGGTTATTCTCCGGCTCAGGCAAGAGGGATTACGGTATATGAGGCGTTAAAAGATAAATTCGGTAATGATGTCCGTATCGATTTTATAGAAAGTCAGATAGAAGATTCTTTCAAATCTATTCCTAATTCGGTCCTATATACGGAAGCCGGCGGTAAGAATGGAGTTTATGTCGAGTTTTTTAATGGAATAGATCTGAAAGGAACTCCGGCATATAAGAGTGTAGACCCTGAGATTTCGCATTATTGGCATAATTTAAGTCCGGTTCCGGGTGTGAACAGAGATATGTTTTCAGCTCGTTGGAAAGGGGTGATAAAAGCGCCTGTAACTGGAGAGTATGAGTTCAAAATGTCTGCAGATAATTGGAGCAAATTGTATTTAGGTGGAAAGCTGGTCGTCGATCAGTGGGATAATGGTAAAAATAATGGTACATATCGTATTCGTTTACAAGCTGGACAGATACTTCCGATACAGGTGGAATATGCGGAAATCGATGATAATGCATGGACTTCTATCGAATGGAGGCTTGTCGGTAGTGCGATGTCTGCCGATGCTTTATGTAATCGTGTTCTTGCTTCGGCACGCACGTCGGATATTACCATTGTCGTTGTAGGAGAATCGATGAATCTTGTCGGAGAGGGGAAAGACCGGCAGAATTTGAATATGAATGAGCGAGATGTCAAGCTGTTGCAAGCTGTGCGTGCATCCGGATGTCCGGCAGCTACGGTATTGATGCATGGTCGTCCGTTCGTAATGACTCCGGCAGATGAATATTCCGATGCTATATTAGATGCTTGGTATCCGGGAGAGTTTGGTGGAAAAGCCGTTGTGGAGGCTCTTTTCGGAGATATCAATCCTTCGGGTAAATTGACTGTCAGTGTTCCTCGTTCACAGGGACAGTTACCGGTTACTTATCTGAAAAAACGTTCTTTCAAACATTGGTACGTAGATGGAAATACGACTCCGTTATACGCATTTGGTCATGGACTTAGTTATACGACATTTAAGTATGGAGATATGCGGTTGTCTGCTGAAGAAATAAACAAGGATGAGAATCTTACTGTTTCTTTTACTGTTGAGAATACAGGTAAAGTACGAGGTACAGAAATATGCCAGTTGTATTTGACCGATAAGATTAGTAGTGTGTCGCTTCCCGGAAAAGCTTTAAAAGGATTTTCTCGTGTAGAATTAGCTCCGGGAGAAAAGAAAACCGTAGAGATTATTTTAACTCCCGAACATTTTTCATTGATCAATGCCGATATGCAGCGAGTTGTAGAGCCCGGATTGTTCGAAATATCCGTAGGTCCTTCTTCTGCTATGGTCGAACTGAAAGAGGAAGTAACTGTTAAATAACAGTTAGTGGTTAAACAAAAATTTTAAAAGCCTGTCTGATAAAAAAGTCGGACAGGCTTTTATATGAAGTTTACAATAAATTATGTCGCCTGTTTATTATGCGTTTTTCAGTTTTGGTAGTCTGTGAAAGAAATAGATTCCGGAAATAATTGCCATAGCGATTCCGATGCTCACAGATAAATTATACGGAAGGTTGATTCCGATAGGGTCATACAGAATATAGGTGATTGTAACTGTTGTCATAAAAAGGGCTGGGATAAGAGTGACCCAATATAATTTCTTTTTTTGTGCGAGATATACAGTAATAGCCCATAATGTGAATACGGCAAGTGTTTGGTTGCACCATGCAAAATATCTCCAAATCATTTCAAAACCGTCTTTATCGGCAAGACTATAGATAAGAATTCCGATTGCAAGTATAAATAAAGGAATACAGATTATTAATCGTTTGGTAATCGACTTTTGTTCTATTTTCATAAAATCTGCAATGATAAGTCGCGCTGAACGGAATGCGGTATCTCCTGACGTTATGGGTGCGGCGATTACACCGAGAATGGCTAAAAAACCACCGATAACTCCCAGCCATCCTTCAGAAATTTTTTGTACGATGATGGCGGCGCTTCCATTTATATTATCGGCATTTTCTCCCACTTCAAATATTGATTGACCTTCAGAGCTGAAAAAGTAAGTAGCTGCCGCCGCCCATATCAGGGCAACGATACCTTCGGTAACCATAGAGCCGTAAAATATAGAACGTCCTTGATTCTCATTCGTCATACATCGTGCCATTAGTGGAGATTGAGTTGCATGGAATCCTGAAATAGCTCCGCAAGCAATGCTAATGAACATCATTGGGAAGATTGGGGAATTTGCTGCATTCGGGTGTTTGTTTTGTAATCCGTCGGTGATTTCGGGTATGGCAGGAAATTGGATGAGTAATACGGCAAGTATTCCGATAGCCATAAAGAGCAGTGCGGCAGCGAAAAAAGGATATACCCGTCCGATTATTTTGTCGATCGGGAATAGTGTAGCGATAATGTAATAGATAAATACGATATAAATCCAGAATGTAGAATCCAGAGATTCGGGAGTCAACATTGCGAGTAATTCTGCCGGACCTGCAACAAAAACAGCGCCGACCAGTATCATTAAAATTACTGTAAAACCTCGCATAATTTGTTTTGTGGTAACTCCTAAATAACGTCCGATAGTTTCCGGAAGGCTCTCTCCATTATGCCGTAAAGAAATCATCCCGGAAAGATAATCATGTACCGCTCCGGCGAATATAGTACCGAATACGATCCATAAAAAAGAAGAAGTTCCGAATTTTGCTCCCATAATAGCTCCGAAAATAGGACCGAGTCCGGCGATGTTCAGAAATTGGATCATAAATATTTTCCAACGGGGAAGAGGTACAAAATCTACTCCGTCGGGGTTCTTGACTGCCGGAGTCTTACGGTCGGGTTCGATTCCGAAAACCCTTTCAATGAATTTTCCGTAAATAAAATAACCTCCGATAAGCACTAATAAAGCGATACAAAATGTGATCATGATATGTGGTTTTTGTAAAAGTTTTACATATATTGTGCTGCTGCTTCGGCGCAGCGTTCACCATCGATTGCCGCCGAAACAATACCACCTGCGTATCCGGCGCCTTCACCGCAAGGATATAACCCCTTAATGCGAACGTGTTGCATGTTTTCTTTATATCGAGGAATTCTTACCGGAGAGGATGTCCTTGTTTCTACTCCGATCATTAGTGCTTCTCTTGTAAGAAAGCCTTTCGATATTTTGCCGAAGTAAGAAAATCCTTCTCTAAGACGTGAAGTAATGAATTCCGGCATCCAAAAGTGGAGAGGAGAGGAGATAACTCCCGGTGTATATGACGATTTAGGCAGATCGAACGATACTTTTTTATTGACGAAATCTGTCATTCGTTGGGCTGGGGCTGTTTGTTTACAATTCCCATTCACATAGCACTGATATTCAAGTTCTTCCTGAAATTTTATTCCTGACAATACTCCGTACTGGGAATATTGATCGATATCTTCCGGTCTTATTTCTACAACCATCCCCGAATTAGCCCATACTGATCCTCGATTTGAAGGAGACATTCCGTTTACAACGATTTGATTAGGTCCGCTGGCTGCCGGAACGACAAAACCTCCCGGACACATGCAGAATGAATAAACACCACGTCCGTTTACTTGAGCTACGAAATTGTATTCAGCTGCCGGAAGATATTCTCCTCTACCTTTAGGATTGTGGTACTGCAATTGATCTATCAGATGTTGCGGATGTTCCAGACGTACACCTACGGCGAAGCCTTTGCTTTCCAGTTCTATCCCTGATTCGTATAAATGATAATATACATCTCTGGCAGAATGTCCGGTTGCCAGAATAACGGGAGCATGAAACTCTTTTCCGTTTTGGGTTACTATACCGATAATTTCATCGTTTTTTATTAAAAGCTTGTCCATTCGGGTTTCGAAATGTATCTCACCGCCCGATTTTTCTATTTGCTTCCGGATATTTTCGATAACGATTGGTAATTTATCTGTACCTATATGAGGGTGAGCATCTGCTAAAATAGATGTATTTGCGCCATGTTGACAGAAAATATTTAAAATGCGATCTACCGATCCCCTTTTTTTGCTTCGAGTATATAGTTTCCCATCTGAAAAAGCTCCAGCTCCTCCTTCTCCGAAACTGTAATTCGATTCGCTGTTTACGACTTGTTCTCGGCTTATACGGGCAATATCTTTACGTCGTTCATGAACATTTTTTCCTCGTTCTATGATAATGGGGCGGCGTCCGAGTTCGATCAGGCGTAAAGCCGCGAACAAACCTGCAGGACCTGCTCCTACAATAATGACAGGAGACTTGTCCGATACATTGCCATAGTAAGTATGTATATATTCATTGTCAGTAGGTATTTCATTAATATATACTTTTAATTGCATGTTGATCATAACCTGTCTTTGGCGGGCATCTATCGAGCGTTTCAATACTCGGATCGCTTTAATCGAAGATAAATCGATGGCGTATTCCTGTGATACGGCTTGTGTTATATTATATTCCGATGAAGCCTGTTTAGGTATTACTCTTATTTTTAATTCTTTGATCATATTGTTATTTTTTACCCGAATAGTTGTCGAAAAGCTTCTTCAACTTTACGGACGGGAACAATTTCTATATTCAGTTTTTTGTCATCGAATCCTTTGAGATTATTATATGGAATCAAAATGCGTTTGAACCCCAATTTTTCTGCTTCCAATATCCTCTGTTCAATTCGGTTGACAGGTCGTATTTCTCCAGACAATCCGACCTCTCCGGCCATACAGGTATGGTTTTCGATAGCCATGTCCATATTGGATGAAAGAATAGCGCTGATAATAGATAAATCCATTGCCGGATCGTTAACTTTCAATCCTCCGGCGATATTTAAAAACACATCTTTTTGTGCAAGTTTAAATCCGACTCGTTTCTCGAGAACAGCCAAAAGCATATTCATTCTTCTTAAATCGAATCCTGTTGCCGATCGTTGTGGTGTACCGTATGCGGCAGTGCTTACTAAAGATTGTGTTTCAATCAGAAATGGACGTATTCCTTCTATGGCCGCAGCTATGGCGACCCCGCTTAATCCCTCGTGATTTTGAGATAGTAGTAGTTCGGAGGGATTACTGACTTCCCGAAGCCCGTTTTGTCTCATTTCGTATATTCCCAATTCGGCAGTGCTCCCGAATCGGTTTTTAATAGATCTGAGAATTCGGTACATATAGTGTTGGTCTCCCTCGAATTGTAGCACGGTATCAACGATATGTTCCAAAACTTTAGGTCCGGCAATACTACCTTCTTTATTTATATGTCCGATCAATAGAACGGGAGTTCCGGTTTCTTTTGCGAATTTGAGGATTGATGCAGAACATTCTCGCACCTGAGATACGCTTCCCGGAGAAGATTCGATCGTCTCGGTCGATATGGTTTGAATGGAATCTATGATAACTAAATCGGGTTGTACGTTTTTAATATGCACGAATATTTCTTCTAAAGAAGTTTCACAAACGATATAACAATCAGGATTTTCACTTTTTTGTATTCGGTCTGCTCGTAATTTCAGTTGGCGAGCACTCTCTTCTCCTGAGACATACAATGTTTTTTTCCCATGTAAACCTAAAACCGTCTGTAAAATCAGAGTCGATTTTCCTATTCCGGGTTCACCCCCGATCAAGACTAATGAGCCGGGAACCAAACCACCTCCGAGAACCCTGTTCAATTCATTGTTCTGTACATCTATACGAGGTTCTTCTGCAATATTTATTTCATTCAGTTTAAGAGGTTTCGATTTGCTGTTTTCGGTCGAGTGATACGAGCTTTTAGCTGCTGAAGGCTTCGTGTTGATAATTTCTTCTACATAGCTGTTCCATTCTCCGCAAATAGGACATTTCCCTATCCATTTCGGAGAATCAGCTCCGCAATTGGAGCATATATATACCGATTTTGTTTTTGCCATAAAAGAATTGCATATTAATAGTTACAAATATATCGTTTTTTTTCTGTATAAACAGCTAAAAATATGATGGAGATATGGCAATATATTGTGATCTTATAATGATTTATCCTTTGTTTATTTACTGTTTAATAAAATACGCCGGACGATAAACTTTTTGTCCGGCGTATTGATATTTGATTGTTACTTTTGTGAAAGATTTTTCTTTCGATGCAGACGTTTATCCTGATCCTTTTTTCTTATTTCTTTTTTCTGTTCCTGTTTCCATTGATCATAAGCTGCTTTTTGAGAAGGGGTAAGGATCGAAATAAACTCGGCTTCTTGTGCTTTTCGTTGTTCCATACGTTTTTGGCGTTCGATTTTCTCTTTTTCCTTTTGTGCTATTTGTTCTTTTATCTGTTGCAGATTCCAAGTATAAACCTTGGCCGTTTGTTCATCGTTTAATTGCAACCGAATTTTCATTGTATCCGTGCGTTTCTGTGCTATTTGTTCCGGTGTAAAATTTTTCTTTACTCTTGTTTTCTCAACAGGTTTCTGGGCAAAAGCCATTACAGACATACACATTGCTATTAAAAGCATTCCGATTTTTGTTTTCATACTTCTTTTCTTTTTAATAATTACTTAAATAAATGGTAGAAACATTTTCTTATTGGATGCAGATACAATATGAAAGTTAAATCTCATAATTGTTTTTTGCTCATTATTAGATTATTATCTGCAATATATTTAGGTTTGTCTGTAATGACCTAAACAGGAATATTTACGTTTTATCTCGGCTGATGAGACTAAGTTGTTATTTTATGAACAGATTATATTATTCTTTTATGTTTGAAATATATATTTTTAACCAAAAATAATGTTATGAAAAATTCTGTTCAGGTACTGCTTTTTTTAATACTTTTCTTTTCATGTAAAAAGTCCGATATTGAACGCTCTTTAACTTTGGCAGGGGATAATGCTGTTGAATTAAGAAAAGTTTTAGATCATTATAGTAAAAATATCGATGATAGTCTTAAATATAAAGCTGCAGTTTTTTTAATAGAAAATATGCCTGGCCATTATTCTTTTGGAGGGAAATCAGTTGATAATTTTTATAGAGCTGTTGATTCTGTGTTATTGGTGGAGAAAAATAAAGAAGTTCTGAAGCAAAAAATAGATAGTATAGCTAAAATGAATAATCTCCCGAAGAGTGCAGAAAGATTTGAAGATATTAAATGTGTAACGGCAGAGTTTCTTATTAATAATATAGAACGGGCTTTTGAAGTTTGGCCTTCGGGAGGGTATGCCCATCACTTGAATTTCGATCAGTTTTGTGAATATATATTACCGTACAGGGTACGGAATGAACCAATAGAATTTTGGCGAGACTCTTTAGCGGCTATGTATAATGATATTCGTTTACATGGTTATAATGAAGGATGGCGATATTCTGCTTTTCATGCATGTTGTGAACTGAATAACCGTTTAAGGGAAGAAACTGGAGTGTATCTTTTACCTGTTTCAACTTTTCCGATAGAAAAATATTCTGTTTTAAGAAATATGTCTATTGGAACGTGTAGTGATTATTGTGCCCGGGCTATTTTTGCAATGAGAGCAAAAGGAATTCCGGTAGTGGAGGATTTTACACCGCAATGGCCATATAGAGCATTGGGACATACGTGGAATGTCGTATTTTCTAGTAATGGGAAAGAATTTTCTTTTGGAGGTGTGGATACGAATCCGGATGTTATTCATAAGCCGGATTCAAAGCTGTCCAAAGTGTACAGAAGAACCTATGCTTTGAATAAAAATTCTTTGGCAGCTCTTTGTCATAATGAACCTATCCCTAGCAATTTGAATAATTTATTTATGAGAGATGTAACAGATAACTATACAAAAACTTTTGATGTGAAAGTTGAGACTCTTGTTTCTCCTTTACAAAAGCGGAAATTTGTCTATTTGTGTGTATTTGATAATAGGCGATGGGTACCTGTTGCGCATGCTGGGAATAAAAGGGGTAGCATAACATTTGAGAATATGGGATATGATGTTATGTATTTACCCGGATATTTTATCAATGAAGGAATACAACCCGCAAATTATCCGTTTTTGTTAGATTTTAAGGGTAGGATACATTATTATAAACCAGATACATTAGATACTTATAATTTACGTTTCAAGCGTAAATATCCTTCTACTTTCAGAGTTATAGGTGTTACCAGACATATGATAGGTGGAGAAATACAGGCTGCAGATAATCCAGAGTTTGATAATCCGCAAATAATTCATCGTATAGAAAAAAATCCGAATGGCTTTTATGTTACAATCTCTCTCGATACTTTATCTCAATGTTATAAGTATTGGAGGCATGTGTCTCCTGTTGCAGGATATGGGAATATCGCAGAATTACAATTTTTCGGTTCGAATGGAGAATTGTTAAATAATAAGGGGAAGATAATAGGAACAGATAAAACTTGGGGTAATGATCCGAAACGATCTCGGGAGTCTGCATTTGACGGGGATCCTTTGACGTTTTTTGATTCTTCATTACCTGATTCGGCATGGGTAGGTCTTGAATTTCCAGAACCTGTTTCAGTAAAAAAGATTGTTTATTTACCTCGTAATGACGGAAATAATGTAACAATAGGTGATGAGTATGAATTATTTTATTATTCGCTTTGTGGGTGGAGAAGCCTTGGTCGGAAAATAGCAAAAGATTATTTTGTTGAATTTGCAAATGTCCCGAAAAATGCTGTTTTGTGGTTGCATAATCATACACGAGGTAATGAAGAGAGAATATTTACTTTTGATGGGCGACATACATTTTGGTGGTGATTATTGACTATGATAATTTAGTATATTATTATGAGAATATCTTTTGCTTGTATCATATTATTGTTTTTGATAGCATGTCATTCCGCATCTAATAAAAAAGAGATATCACAGATTGTTGAATGGATAGGAAAAGAACTTTTTATTCCTACTGATATTCCTGCTTTTTATAGTATGACAGATTCTTTGGACCATGAAAATTCGGACATGTTATATAAGGTATTGTTATATTGTGGTTCTGAGAGTGAAGAGAATATTAAATTGGAATTAATAAAGTGGTATTCGTTGATAAAAGAAGTGGAGAATTCATTATCGGGCAAAATTCAATTTGAATTTTATATTTGTTCTGAGAAAAAAGAAAAATTTTCTTCTTTTTTTGTAGATGATAAGTTTAATTATCCAGTGTATTTTGATAAAGAGGATAATATTGGTCGATTGAATCATTTCCCGAGAAATAATCAAGATTATTGTTTTTTACTTGATAGAAGTAATAAAGTCTTGGCGATTGGAAATCCGATATATGACCAGAGTATTCGGAATCAGTATAATCAAATTTTTACTGGTAAGATAAGAACTGCAATAGAAACAACAGTATGTGTGAAGTCAAATATAATTGAGCTTACAGCTATGAAAGTTAATGAGCAATCTGAAATAATATTTGTTTTACAAAATACGGGTACTTATCCACTTGTTATAAAAGATATTGTTGTAAATTGTGGTTGTACTGTTCCAATTTGGCAAGAGTATCCGGTTAAGTCTGGATCTGAAACGGAAATAAAAGTACTTGTAAAACCGACGCATACCGGTGCATTTTTTAAGACTGTACGAGTGTATTGTAATATAAAAGATGATTATATACAATTGAGAATAAAAGGATATGTCTATTAATGTCGCGTGATTAAGTTTTGTTAGTTTGCCCTATACCCGTAAATAACGGCATAAATAAAAAGATGCCGATAAATGACATAATTAAACCTCCTATACTTCCTGCTGCTAAAGGAAACCAAAAACCTTCTTTTTCTGCTCCTATTATAAAAGGTAAAAAGCCTAATATAGTGGAGACAATGGTAAGAAATATTGGACTTATTTTGGCATTCCATGCTTTAATATAGGCTTTTATTGGTGGAATTTTTTTTGTTTTTAATATATTATTATATTCATTTAAGATGTATATACTGGCATTTACCGTAAGTCCGCATAAAATAATGAATGCTGCGAATCCTCCCTGATCGAAATTAAGTCTGAACCAATAAAAGGTAAGGAAGATGCCAATAAAGGATATTGGTATTATAAAAATGATTGTAAAGGGTTGTTTAAGGGAGTTGAATAATATGCTGGTGGTAAAGTAGATAATGATAATAATAAGTATCATTGACCAATATTGTTTATTATTTTTTTGTCCCCAACTGATTTGGTTTTGCATTCCATTTTCAATACTATATCCTAAAGGCAATATTTTTTCAAAGTTATTTATTGTTTTGAGTAAGATATTATTTCCTTGTTTGGACGGACCTATATAATCGTATTGTAGACAAAGTCGATATTGTTGATTTTCTTTGGCTATATTTTGTGGACTTTGTCCTTTCTCAATATCGGCAAGTTCAGACAGTTTATAATTATTTTTATTGATTTGTCCCGGAAAATATTTTAATTTCCAAATATCATATTCATTAGCTTGTTTTGAGAATAGTTTTATTTCTTCTGATGATGAGCCAGATTTCCAGCGTTCCACATATATATCTTTCCCAAACATAGGATTGATATTATTGTAAAGTTGCATGGGGGTTATATTCTGTTCGATGAGTTTGTCTTTTTTTAAATTGAATGAGTATTCTTGGTAATCATTTTTAAAGTAACTGAATCTAGAGTTGATCGTGAATTTTTTTATTCGTTTGTTTTGCTGCAAAGAATCTTTGAATTGTTCTGCCAAAGCATGTAGATGATCATAATTGTATCCGAGCATTTTGACCCTATATGGCCCGGCATTATCTTTTATAGAGTTGTTAAATCCGTTTCCTAAACCTTCTATATTCCATGAACCTCCTCCCTGTTCAAGAGCTTTACTTATTAATTTTGATTTTAATAAGTGTGGAAATCCGCTGTTTTGGTGTTTGGGAACAAATTTTATATTAATGCTAGCTTGTAATGTGGAGACATTCGTTTCAAATTGTTTGATCTCTTTATATTGTTGTAGATAATTTTCTATTTGTCCGATGATATAGTTCGTTTGAGTAAGAGTACTTCCGTTTGGCATTGATAATCCAATAAATAGTGTCGTTTCTTCTTTATTTGACCAATAAGATCCGTTATATACTTTTTGAATAAAAAGACGTAATGTCCCGCCGAAAGCTATATCGACTATCGGTTTTATATTTTCTTTATAAAAGTTTGATCCTAAAGTTTTATTATAACATTTAGCTGCAAAAGTAGGATGTTTATCTTTGGAAGTATCGATTTGCGACGGTAACATAAAAATAGGAAGTCCGAATAATAAAATTAATAAAATGATGATAGTTGTCCGGAAACGAGATGTTATGATAATGAATTTCTCGTATCCTTTATTGAAAGAAATATTAAACTGTTTGCGTTTTTTCAATCTTTTTGCATATTGTTTTTTTTGTTTAATGGAGGGTGTGCCTATATGCAATTTTTCAATTAGTGCGGGAACTAAAAATAGGGCTATTAGTAGTGAAATTATTAAGTTTATGATTAAGACGTTAGCAAAATCTTGTAAATTAAGACGGATCTTTTCATCCATAAAGAAAATTGTTATTAATGAGGCTATTGTCGTGAGAGTTGCTGCTAGAATAGACATAAAAGCCTTTTTATTTTTTCGTCGGATAATTTGGTCCGACATTACTATCGTATTATCTATTACTAATGTTAAAGATATAGTAATTCCTATTAAAGAATATAATTGTATTTCCAATTGGAAAAGATAATATAGTATGGCGGCTATAAAAATGTTACATAAAAGAGAGAATAAAATTAGGATTAAATATTTTATATTTCGATAAATCAAAAAAACAAAACCTAAAAGAATAAGTATTGTGAGACCAGATCTGAAGTAAATCTTATTTAACTCTTTTTGTATGTATTCAGTAGCATCATAAGCTAAATGTATTTCATAATTAGGGGGTATAATATTATCTATATTGTTTATAACATCTTTTACTTTATTACAAACAGCTAATTGGTTGGCATCTTCTTTAGCTTTTACAGAAAGATATATAGAGTTTAAACCATTGATACGATAGTAACTATAAGGCTCGCTTTCGATATATTTTGCTGAAACGATTTGATCGAGCCTGATTATTTTTTTGTCTTGAGTTTTGATATCGATTTGGGAAATATCAAATGTTTTATTCGGAGTATTAGGAACAATAGCAAGACGTATCCACTGTTTTTCTTTATCTGAATTTTCAATAGTACCGATTCCTAAAAATTCGTTTTTAAGATGTAGTTGTATGGCTTCTTTAATGTCATCGACACTTATGCCGAGATTTTGTAATTGAAAATAATCATATTCGAGTTTCCAAATCATAGGGGTAGCTCCATTGATTTCTACTTTATCTATACCTTTGATTTGTAGTAAACGGGATTTTATATGGTTTTCTGCAAACTTTTGGATCAGAATGGGGGTAGTCGGTGCATTGATTGTATAGCTGATAAAAGGCCTTTCGAAATCGTCTTCTGGACGGTTCATTGTGATGCTCGGATAACTGACTCCCGGAGGTAGAGAGGGATATAGTTGCCTTATAATCGTTGAAATTTCAAAACGTACCATATCTAAATCGGTATGTTTATTAATACGTACAGAGACGTTACCCCAACCATTACCAGAATTAGATGATATATTTTCTATGCCTTTTATTCGGCTAAGCATAGATTCTATTTTTGAGGTGACCTCCATTTCTATGATACGGGATGATTGTCCCCACATATTGAAGTTGACGGTTATTTGAGGTAAGGTTTTCGAAGGTGATAACTTAACGGGAAGCATGGGAATAAAAAATAATCCTACAATCAGCAGACATGTAAAGATTAGTATTACCGAAAAAGCAGATATGTTTCTTTTTTGAGAAGATTTTAATAGAATATCTACATTTGCTGTTTTGTATTTATGTGTTTCTTTTTCTTTCATATAACTTATTCCCTTAATCTATAAACCAGTAATCTTTTCAAAAATGATTGATAGTGTTTCTTGTTTACTGAAATCATATAAGGTTTGTTGACGTATCGTATAATAGCTTATCCAGTATTGCTTTAAGGCGTTTATGTAATTGTTACGAGCAGATGTTTGACGGTTCAGAGATAAAGTTAGGCTGTTAATATCGGCTTTTCCGATCATAAAGCGTTGTTTGGTCGTTTCGTACACTGTGTTGGCGAGGGCAAGAGCTTCTTCTGCGCTAGCGATAAGATCTTGTTGCACGTTAAAATCATTTACGGTCATTAATATGTTTTCTTCTAATTCTTGTTCTTGCTGTTCTATTGTAAGTTTAGTAATATTTAGGTTATTTCGCGCCATATTGGCTTTCCCTTTTCGTACACCCCAGTCAAGTAAAGGAACACGTATACCGATAGAAATAATGTCCTGTTCCAGCGGTTTTCGGTAAGCACCAGCGAAATTAGAGGCAACTTGATTATACCCGATACTGGCATTAAAACTGGCGTCTAAGTTTGAGGTTCGTTTGGTTTTTTCTACTTCTTGTTGGGCTTCCAGTAGTTTTTGTCGATTACTTAGAAAGTCCGGATTATTTTTTCTGGCATATTGTAATGCGAGCTCTGGAGATAAGACTATGTTTTTAGGGCGGTCTGGTAATACTATTCTAATCTGAGAATGTTGGTCTAATTTTAAAAATGAAATAAGGCTGAACATAGCACGCTTAAGTTCTATTTCAGCGTTTTTCAAAGTATTTTTGGCATTAATGGCATCAAGTTTGAGAGTTAATAAATCGGATTGGGAAATGGATGTAATTTTTTGTCGCTCACGTCCGATATGATATAACGTGTCCGTTGATTCGACATTATCTTTTGCCATATCATAATTTATTTGTGCTATAGCTAGATTAAAAAAATATTGAGTAGAGGTAACCGAAATTTGTTCTAAATCTGATATCAATGTTTTTTTTGCTTTTTCGTATTTTAAAGGTTCGATTTTCTTTTGCCATTTAAATTCGTTGAATCCCAATACTGGTTGAGAATATCCGATACGGATAGGAATTGTAGAAAATTGATTATAAGTTGTTTCACCGAATAATCGCCGATATCCTAATTCTGAATCTACATAAAAAGTACCTCCGGTAATATCAAGGTTTTGTTCCAAAGATAATCTGGCAGAACTATATAATGATTGCTGTCTACGATATACATCTAGGTCATTTTCGGAATCATATCGGCTTGTGAAATCTCTGTTGTATTGCATGGGCGTCATGTCTAGCATCAGAGATGGCAAACGAGCTGCTTTAAAGGATCGGTAAGCCCAATAACTTGACATATATACATTTTTAGCTTTGAAAGCTTGTATTGAACTATCTTGAGCTATCGCAATGACACGTTCCAGAGTTAGTTCCATAATTTGAGCTTTTGTATTTATCCATATACCACAAAGGCAGGATACAATGCATATTTGTTTTATTTTCATGACTGTTTGGTGATATTGTATTTTATCTTGTTCCGGAAATGGAGATTTTATTTTCGGTTTTATGATAGATTCTCCAATATACGACAGGAATAACTAATAAACTGATGATGGTACCTATAACCATACCTCCTATTGTAGCAATTGCTAAAGGTTTTTCCAGCTCTGAACCCATATCATGGCTGAATAGCAATGGTGCCATGCAAACAATAGAAGTTAAACTGGTCATTAGTATTGCTTTTAATCTTCTGTGTCCGGCTTCATGAATAGCTTCCATGAGAGGCATTCCTTCTTTTCGCAATTGGTTCATGACATCTAATTTCAATATAGAGTCGTTTATAATAATACCGGATGTAACGACTAATCCGATGGCGGACATTAGATTTAAGGAATGACCTGAAATATAAAGCAGACCAATAGCTGCAGCTATATCTATAGGTACTTCTAATAATACAATTAATGGCTGAAGGAAACTTTCGAATTGTGCTGCTAGTATAAAATACATTAGAAGAACAGATATTAAAAGAATTAGCATGATTTCTCCAATCATTTTCTGATTTGAGAAAAAACTTCCGGAAAAATCGATTTCCCACATATCATTTGGGTTACTTTTTTGTGCTGCTGATATGATTTCTTCGGCTTTATCAGTATGATAAAAATTCATAGGAATAAATTCTCCGGATTTTCCACCCACAATAGTTTTCAAGTCTTGTGCTGGAGTAATGGTGACGAAATTGCTTAATGATAATTTATTACGAGTACCATCTATATTTTTTGATATTTCTATTAATTCATTGTCTAATATTTCTTGGATTGTTTTTTCTTTTCCGCCTAAAATGATAGGTAAATATTGTTGATGGGAGCGAAGTGTAGCGAACTGATTTTCTTTAAATGCAGTTTTCAGAGTTTGGTATATATCGTTATAAGAAACTTGGTATAATAATAATTTTTCATGGTCGATGCATAAATTTAATTGTTGAATAAAAGGTACATTTTCGGCCTTTTCTCCTGTGAGTTTATATAGATTTAGATTGAGTTCCTGTATGGTCTCCGGATTGAGAGATGTAAACTTATTTTTTGTATAGTATTCGACCACAAGATCAGGTTCTCCGGTTGAAAATATTTTTTCAAATACTGTGCCTACAGGCTCGTAAGATACAATTGCTTCAGGATATTGTTGTGTAATAAAATCAGAAATTTTTTTTCTGATTTTAGGTAACTCTTTATAACTTTTTGCTTTTAGATAGATTTCCGATTCAGTGGATGTAAGTTCTCTGTCACGATTTAGTAAAAACTGCTGCTGTCCTATGAAACTTGAGCGTGTAAGGGTAAGGGTATCTAAGAATTGAAGTATTTCCCGAGTACGGGTTTCGTTCTCTTTTATATGTATATTTTCATTCCATTCGATATATACAATCATTTCTTGTTGTTTGATATCTGGCATTTTTTCTTTTGGTATGGCTATAAATAGCCAATAGCCTATGGGAAATATTATAATCATTGTGATTGCGGTAAGGATTTTATGTCGGAATACCCAATTGACTCCGGCATGGTACCATTGTTCTATGACCATATTCTTTTCTGATCTCATATCGGACAGGTTATTTTTTGAAATTCTTCTCCATTTTTCTAATTTCCCGAAATTTATGTTATATACTAATTTATATAAAACCGGAAGAAACATAATGCCTGTAATAAAAGATACAAGAAGACCTACGGTTACAGAAAAAGCTTGATCGAAAAAAATAGCTCCTGCAATGCCACTTAAAAAAATCAGAGGGATAAATACTGAAATTGTAGTCAATATAGAGCTGAGCATAGGTGTAATAATTTCTTCGGTACCTTTTATACAGGCGTCTGTAATAGAATAACCTCGTTGTATAAACTGTCCGATATTATCTGTTACAATGATAGAATTGTCGATCATCATTCCCAGTGCGAGAATGAGCCCTGTTAAAGAAACAATATTCAGGGATATGTGACAAAGGTAAAAAAATAGAAGACTGATTACCAGTGATATAAACATGCTGAATCCGATGATAAGAGGAGATTTGATATCTTTCATAAATATCATTGATATTAGGCAGATAAATATGAATGCAAGGATAAGGTTTTGTTTTAAGTTTGAAATCGTGTAGTCTAACAACTCGGTTTGGTTTTCCGAAATATTGAATGAAATTTGGGGATATTCTTTTTCTAAATTATCAATGACATCGTTTAATGTTTTTTGCATATTTGCCATATTTTCTTCTGACTGTTTAATGATAGATAAAGTAACGGTACGTTTATCACCAAAAAGGGCCATACCTTTTTCTTTTTCAGAGGCAAAATTTATAGTTGCTAGATCTTTCATTTGGTATATACGATCGTTTTTGCGAATATATATATTGCGAATATCATCGATGGTTCTTAAAATAGAAGAAAAGCGAATATTATATTCGTAATGGCCATCTCGAATAATCATATTTCCGGCATCGAGATTGTTCGTATTCAGTGCATTTTCGATATCATTTAAAGACATTCCGTTTATTTCTAACTTATTATTGTCTGGAATAATAACGATTTGCCGATTCATAACGCCCGTCATATCGACCATTGCAACTTGTGGAAGTTGTTCGATACGTCTTTTTATGACAGTTTCTGCAAAATCGCTTAATTCCATAAATTTTTGACTATACTCATTATCATCTCTGTTTTCATCGTTTATTGTTAGGTTGAGGTTTAAAACAGGTATATCTGACGCACTGGCTTTAATAACCTTAGGCCTTTCGGTCTCTTTAGGCATATAATTCATTGCAGCGTCTATTTTTTCGTTTACTTCGATAAATACGAGATCTGTGTTGGCTCCATATTCAAAATTAAGTCGGATAATGGCATTTCCATCCCTCGTTTCACTGTGTAAATCTTTCAACATTCTTACTTGCATCAGCTGCTCCCGAATCGGGGCAACTAATGTATTTTCTAATTCACGGGCAGAAAAGTTTTTTCCTGATATTTGGACAGTGATTTCGGGTATGGAAATATCTGGTAATAATGAGACGGGAATATTTAGGTAGGTAATTATCCCTAAAATGAAAAAAGCCGTAAACGCCATAAAAACGGCAATGGGTCTTTCGATAAGGAATCGTATCATAATTATGAGCGTTTGTTGTTGATTAATTATTTTTGTTTGATCCTGATTTCATTTTTGCTGAAACAACAGGTGTTCCGTGTGCTAAGTTGATATTTCCTTTATATATGACGCTATCTCCAACAGACAAACCCTCAGAGATTATATAATTTTCTGAATTTTCCATTCCTGTTTTTACATAATTCCATTGAGCTCTGTTATTTTTTAATGTAAATACAATTTGTTTATTGTTGCGGAGTACGACGGCTTCTTTAGGGATCTGTAAATAATTTCCCATTTCTTTTTGTACCTTGACTTTTATGTTCATCCCGTCATAAAGTTTACCCTGTTTATTGCTTATTAAAGCTTTTACTCGTACCATTCCGTTTTTGTCGATAATCGGATTTATCTCTGAAATCTTGCCTTCGACAGAATAATTTTCAATTGAGAAAGGTGAAATGACTACTTTATCCCCATTTTTTATTATCGGAAGTTCTGATTCTAAAATCATAAATATAGCTTCCGGTTTTTGATTATCTATGATGGTACAGAATGGTTCTGATCCGGAAGGTATGTTATAAGGTTTGGTGAATAGGTTTGCTACAACCCCGGAGAAAGGAGCGTACAGTGTCGAAGCTTTTAGATTATATTCAGCTTCTTTGTAATTATTCAGACTTTGGTCATAATTACTCTTAATCTTCGCTATTTTCATGATTTTAGGGGGAATCTGAGAACTGTCTGCTAAACTGAATCCTTGTCCGATAAGTATATCCTGTAGTTCTAATTTTGCTTTTTCGAGATTATCTTTGGCATGAGCTAAAGCATTCTTAAGTTTGAACTGTTCTAATACGGCCAGTTTTTGTCCTTTTGTTACATAATCGCCGTTTTTTACAAATATTTCAGAAACGATTTCCGATGTCTGGAATCTTAAATCAGCTTTACACATGGCAGAGAGTGTTCCGTTCGAAATCAGTTCATAATAAAAAGGTTTATTTTCTGATATTTTAGTCTCTACTATGGTAGGAATGTCGATAGTAGTTTTTGTGAACTCGGGCTCACTTTTTTTTCTGTTTTCATTTGAGGTATTATTGCATGCTGCAAAAATTAAAGAGCAACTTATTAAAATAAAATGTCTTTTTAAGAAGGTAATCTTTATTATATTCATATGAATGTATATACTTTTTATTGTATTTAAATTAGTAAGTATTGATTTTATTAGATTATTTATATATTTCTTTGAATTTTGTTAGATCATGATTATTTTCATTATTCATTTCTAATATTTTCTTTATTTCAGTTCTCATCTCTTTTATAGCAGTAGAGGGCACTTTAGGTTCTTTCTGCAACAGGATAGAAGCGTATTTTTTACTTTTCTTTTCGTCTCCGATTTCCTTATATAATTTGACAAGTAAATAGTAGGGATATAGACGGTTAGGCACTGTATGAATAGATTGCAGATAATATTTTTCAGCTTTGTGGTAATTTTTCATAGCTTGGTAATTTTTTCCGGCAATATTATAAAATGCTGGGTCTCCACTGATTTTTATAGCCTCTTTTATTATTTCGTTACTTTGAAAATATTGTTTTGATTTTGAAAGACATTGTGCATATTCGAATAAAAATCTTTTATTGTCTTTTAACCATGGATAGAGTCGCTGATATTCAGGTATTATATCTTCATATATTCCCGCATTAAAATAGATCTTTTGTTTTTCCCATGCTTTATATGCTGTATAACTTCCGTAACTATCTTTTACTAAATATAGAGTAGATGAGAGCATTATTATTAAAAGAATAATGGATATTGAATTTTTTTGTTTTGTTCTTTTCCATTTTGGAGAATAATTTGAGGTATTGCACCATGCAACTAAGAAAGTGTAAACGATTAGAATGGGCAGCACTGAAAAAGGATAGGAAAATAGAGCAAATGTCAATAACGCCGTGATTGCTGCTATTGCTGGGTATTTTTTTGTTTGATATGCTTTATAAAGAGAATATCCATTCAATAAAATAAAAAAGAGTAAGGATATATATCCTGATTCGATTAATATTTGTATATATTCGTTAAATGCATAATCGGGAGCACCTGCAATTTTTATTTCGGTATCATTGTGTCCTTTTTCGGAAAAGTACTCTGATTGCATTTTTCCATATGTTCCTGCAAAATTTCCAAGCCCTACACCCCATGGGTATTTTACAGAATTTGTAATCGCAATTTTCCATATTAAAATCCGTCCGTTTGCTGAGTCTTGTTTCAAAAGATATGTGTTGAAACATATTATTGCTGTTATTATTACTATTATCGATAATGTAAATTTGTGGTATTTCAGGTATTTATGATAATATTCGTTTATTTTCTTTTTCTGTACACAACAATTTGTTATAGAAACGATACATCCTACAATAGTTGATATCCATGCTGCGCGACTCATGGAGGCAGGAAGTACTGTTAATGAAAGGAGTATGGAAAGAAATGATAATGTTGAGACGAAAATGAGTATGGTATATTTTCTATTGTTTTTTATGAATGATATTAAGGATTTTAAATTGTTGATTTCTGAAAAAGTTGTTTTGGAGTATAGGATATATATTCCGAAAATGGTAAATGAAAGCGCTAAAGGGAAAATGATGGATAAGTATCCTGCATAAGGTCCTGGATTAAAAAATGATCCTGTCAGTCGGAAGAGTGCATGATTTGAAAGACTCCAACCATAAAGTTGTTTTAGTCCTATTATTGTTTCTTCAAGAGTTGTAATTATGAGAAAAGTAATAAAAAGATAATGTATGTGTCGATATCTATTTATTATAAACCGGAATGAAAAATAAAGAATGCAACATAGAAAAAACAATCGGAGTTGTGTATTTATGGAACATTTGTTAATAAAAAATGAGGAGAACGCTACCGATCCTGTAAATAAAATTATCAATCCGTCACCCCAATTTATTCGAATATTTTTTCTGGATATTATATATAACAGTACAACAGTTAGGCAAGTCCATATGCAGCAATAATAAAACCAGAAATATTTTCCAGTGACAACCCCTTTAGGAAGTTCGGGCATAATAATAAAAACGGTCGATAGTATTAAGAGAAAAGGCAGGCTGAATATAATCTGGCTTCTAGTTATTCCTATGTGTTTTATTATACCCATTTATTAAGTTTTATTTTTTTACTATGAACTGGCGGTTTTTATAATAATCTGTCGGTTTTTATGTTTATCGTTTTATATCCTCGATTCTTATTCTATTTTTTTTAAGAAGCGATCCATTCTGATTTTTTTTGTTTTAGGGTTTATGGATTTCCATATTCTTACAGCTTTCCCGATAATGTAATCTTCTGGTAAAAGTCCCCAGTAACGGGAATCTCTTGAGTTGAGAACATTATCTCCTGCCATGAAATAATAATTTTGTTTAAATGTATATTTTGATATGCAATTTTTTCCTAGAAATAAAAGAGTATCGGATACTATTTTTGCAGGTATATTATTTTCATATTCAATCAGCCGCTGATATGATCGAATATTGGAGGGGGTAATCAAAACCGTATCCCCTGATCTCGGTATATAGAGAGGCCCCATATTTTTAATATTCCATTGTTCATGTCCTTCAAATGGAAAAGCCCTGAATATGTTTTCAGGGAAAAGTGTGTCGGGTAATTGTGACATGCGTGTTTGGTTTTCATAATGACCTAAAATGTTTTTATAGCCAGATACTTTATAAAATCCGTTAACAATAGAAAGTGTGTCACCGGGAATTCCTATACAGCGTTTCATATAAAATACGTTTAAGTCCATTCCCAAGTGATCCCATTCTTTGTAAGGGTAATTAAAGACTAATATATCATTGTGTTTTATTTTTCTCCACCCTTTCAAGCGAATGGTTTCTATTTTTCCGTTTTCCATAAAATGAAAATTTTTAAAAAGTCTCGGACCGAATACAAGCTTGTTTATTATTACATAATCTCCCGGTAGGATAGATGGCTCCATAGAATCACTGGGGATTTTGAATGATGCAAGTACGAAAATACGAAGACAAATCGTGACAAGAAGAGTTATCCCTACGATGAATACCCCCATTAATATATCATGTATAGTTTTTCGTATTTTCATTTTGATATGATGAGAATTATATTTTATTAATATATTCTGCAATAATATCTAAATATTCTTTATTCCTTTTTGGAAATGTCGGAGTATATATGTATAAATGTGTTGGCAGAAGAGTGGAGTCAACCGTATAGAAATGGGATTGTATGATCTCATTTCTGTTTTTTAAATACATATAATTATCGGAAGACAGAAAAATGTATTGGTATCTGTTTTGAAAACGGTTTCGAATTATTAGGCTGTCTCTGTTGTTATTGATCGATGCAATTATAATTATGTTATCAGCGTTGATTTTGTTTTCTGCTGTTGACAATTCGGCAACGGCATTGTCGATACAACTTTCACAATATTCAGGAGCTATTCGGAAAATAAGTTTTTTATTGTTTGATAATAGATTTAATAGTTTTGCTTTGGTTTTATCGTCCGTTTTGATAGAATGCCCGCTGAAGTTTTGTTGTTGAATTTCCGTAGTAAGTATTTTTTTTATAAGTTGATTTTCTTTTTCAATATTGGATATTGAATCTGTATTGTTGTTATATAAATTAAAGGTAATTATAAACGATAATATAGCTAAAATAGTGATACCGATCCAAAATATAATGTTTTTCATTTTATCGAATTTATTTAGTTATGCAAATAACTTCTTATAATATAGAAGTTTAAATATTTTTTATAATGGTAGCCATGTTATAAAAGATTTGATTTTCATTACTTTTTTAGATGTTGAATTTCTAGAACAGGATTTGCATTTTCCGGGTCAGGTACTTTTCTCAGAATTTCCTTTATTTCTTCACTTACCATTTTTGATTCCAATATTTCAGGTATTTGGTATCCGTAAATTACATTTAATAATTTGTTGGGGTCATTAAAATGTACCTCCAGAGATGGGATACCTGTAGTCAAGTCATTATTGAATTTGAATTTTCCGAATTCTAATTTTTGAGTTTTTTTTGAATATAAAGCCTGATATGCTTTTTCTTCATTGAAATCATACCATGTCGTTAAAATATAATTCTCTTTTTCCGTGATTTCCATTATTGGAGTCATAGGGAGTGTAGATTCAAAATCAATATTGGGATAATCTGTCGGACTTTTTCTGTTTGTAATATATGATATGAAACATTTTAAAGAATCTTTTTTGAAATGAAATATTTTATTGTAATCTCCTGCGTCGATAGTAACTGTACCATCAGATAACTTATTGAAATAGGATTCTGTTGCTTTTAATAATATAGGATATTTTTCCGAATTAAAATATACTTTATCAGGATTACCTAATGAGTCTAATTTGAAAATTCCTTGATATTCAATATTTTTTGTATAATCGGGAGTATAACATAAAAAATTACCATCTGGAAGATTTATAATATCTCGGATTATAACATTTTGTCCGAACTTGTTAATTTCTTTAATATATTTACCATTTAAGGTATAATATAATAATTTTTTTGAATCGGCATCATAGATTATTAGCTGTTTTTTTAATTCATCTATTAGAAATTTACTTAATGAAATATATTCTCCAGGTCCTTGTCCTTTTTTACTAATATTATATAGATGTTTTCCTTTTTCATTAAATACATTGATAGAATTTGTTTTTATATCATGAACAAAAAGAAGAGTGTCGATTGAATGTACTCGCGCTATTCTACTGATCAAACAACTATCATTGGTTTCTAATGGAACGAAAGTTACTTGATCTATAAAATCTTTTACATGAATTAAATTTGAATCATCGAAATCAATGTCTAGTAAAATTGAATTATTTAATTCCGTTTGGGTTGAATTTTGTTGGCAACTTGTAATGAAGATAAAAAATAGAAATATAAGTGTTATTTTTGTTTGCATAGTTGAGATTTTTATGTGATGTATAATAATGGGACATATTTATGCCCCATTATTTTTATAGGCTGTAACATTCATAATCCTGTACCTCAGCATTACAGGCATTATTATCTGATGAGTTTATACAACATCTAATATATCTATATATTATAACTCCGAAAATGTCTCTGTCTGGAATTTTTACGTCTCCTATTACTTTCCCTTTTACCCATCCTGCCCATTCATCTTGAGCCATAGCTACGGTCTCTAAATTGTTCAATGAAGTGTCAATGGTTTGTTCATTAATACTTATTTTGGTATTGAATCCTAAAAAGCCTGCGAAAATAACCAAAATGATTCCGCTAATAATTTTCTTTTTCATGATAATTAATTATTTATTTAAAAAACAAAATGCTTATCTCAATCTTTTTTACATTTAATATTTCTTGTATAATATCACCTCCTCTCTTATAAATAAAATTGAAAAATATATATTATTCCCTCTTAAATCAGTAAATAATATATTAACTGTTTATGAATTATAACATAAAATTTGTTTATTCAAAAGTATGTCTTTTTAATTTTGTTTCATATCAATAATCAACCAAAATATATAAATAATGTGTCATATTATTATTAAAATAATATAGATACCCTGATGTTTTTAATATATCCGAATGCATTTAGTCGTTTTATATACCAAGAATAAAGCTGCAATTGAATTTATTTTCAGACTGCATTAATTGATAAAAAAATAGGGAAGGGAAATATTTATAATCTGTTTCAAGACAGAAAATGCAGTAGTTTACTATGAGATGGATATAATAATCCTCTTACTTTTCGGCCCGATATTAGGGCTGTAAAGTAAGAGGAGTTATCGAGAAAGTCTTAACCTATATAATGATTTAGGTTAAGACTTTTAGAATTTATTTTAGAATAGCCTTTTTATTAATTCTGAAAAGGTTATTCTTCCAGCAGAATTTCAAGTATCTGACAAGCAGACTTGGCAACAGAAGATCCCGGACCGAAAATCGCTGCGACTCCGGCTTTATATAAGAAGTCATAATCTTGTGCAGGAATTACACCGCCTGCAATGACGATGATATCTTCTCGTCCGAGTTTCTTCAACTCTTCCATAACTTGCGGAATTAATGTTTTATGCCCTGCTGCCAAGGATGAAACACCTAATACGTGAACATCATTTTCAACCGCTTGGCGGGCAGCTTCTGCCGGAGTTTGGAATAGCGGTCCCATATCCACGTCGAAGCCGCAATCGGCATATCCCGTTGCCACAACTTTTGCACCTCGGTCGTGTCCGTCCTGTCCCATTTTAGCAATCATGATACGAGGCTGGCGACCTTCTTTCTTTGCGAATTTTTCTGACAATTCTGTTGCTCGTACAAAATCCGCATCTTTTTTCGTTTCTGATGAATACACTCCTGATATAGTTCTGATAATTGCCTTATAACGGCCTACGACAGCTTCGCAGGCATCCGATATTTCTCCCAAAGTCGCACGTACTTTTGCAGCTTTTACAGCAAGGTCGAGCAAATTGCCTTTTTGGGTTTTTACGCATTCTGTAATAGCTTCCAGTGCAGCTTTTACAGCCGTTTCGTCACGATTCGCTTTCAATTCGTTTAATCGGGCAATTTGCTGTTTACGTACAGCCGTATTATCTACTTCAAGAATATCGATCGGATCTTCTTTTTCCAGACGATATTTGTTTACACCGATGATTGTTTGTTTACCTGAGTCGATACGGGCTTGAGTACGTGCAGCAGCCTCTTCGATTCTCAGTTTCGGAAGGCCGGTTTCGATAGCTTTAGCCATACCGCCGAGTTTTTCAATCTCCTGAATATGTTCCCATGCTTTATGTGCCAATTCATTAGTCAAGGATTCCACATAATAAGAACCTGCCCAAGGATCGACTTCTTTTGTTACATAAGTTTCTTCTTGAATATATATCTGAGTATTACGGGCGATACGGGCAGAGAAATCTGTCGGTAATGCGATTGCTTCATCAAGGGCATTTGTGTGTAGTGATTGAGTATGTCCTTGTGCCGCTCCCATCGCTTCGATACAAGTGCGTCCGACATTATTGAACGGATCTTGTTCGGTCAATGACCATCCTGATGTTTGCGAATGGGTACGCAATGCAAGAGATTTCGGATTCTTAGGATTAAATTGTTTTACGATTTTTGCCCACAGCATACGAGCTGCTCGCATTTTTGCGATTTCCATAAAATAATTCATCCCGATAGCCCAGAAGAAAGATAAACGAGGTGCAAAAGAGTCTATGTCCATTCCTGCATTTACTCCGGCACGAAGATATTCCAAGCCGTCAGCGAGTGTATAAGCCAGTTCGATATCGGCAGTTGCTCCTGCTTCTTGCATGTGGTATCCCGAAATAGAGATAGAATTGAACTTAGGCATATATTGGGAGGTAAATTCAAAAATATCCGCAATGATACGCATAGAGAATTCCGGTGGGTAAATATAAGTGTTACGAACCATAAATTCTTTCAGAATATCATTTTGGATGGTCCCTGCCATTTCTTCCAATTTTGCCCCTTGTTCCAGCCCGGCGTTGATGTAGAAAGCCATAATAGGAAGTACGGCCCCGTTCATAGTCATGGAAACTGACATTTTGTTTAAGGGAATACCGTCAAACAAAACTTTCATGTCTTCCAGACTGCAAATAGAAACTCCGGCTTTACCTACGTCACCAACTACTCGTTCGTGATCGGCATCATAACCTCGGTGTGTCGCCAAATCGAATGCAACGGAGAGTCCTTTTTGTCCGGCTGCAAGATTACGGCGATAAAATGCGTTCGATTCTTCAGCAGTGGAAAAACCGGCATATTGGCGGATAGTCCATGGACGCATGGCATACATGCCGCTGTACGGTCCTCTCAAGAACGGAGGAATACCGGCTACATAATTCAGGTGTTCCATGCCTTCCAGATCGGCTTGTGTATAAATAGGTTTTACCGGAATCAATTCAGGCGTAATCCATTTGTCTTCAGGATTACAGGAGATGCTTCCTTTCCCATTTTGGGCAAAAGCATCGGTTGTGATATTTATGTTTTTGAAATTAGGTCTCATAATTTTACGATTTTCTTGATACGTTTTTAACGGTTAATGAATCGATAGTTTGGCATTGAAAGCTTTCAATGTATCCAGAACGTTGCTGCGTACGTTGATAAATTGGTCGATACCCTGAGCTTTCAGTTCTTCCATACATTCGGGTGCTCCTGCTACGACCAAAATGGCCTTATCACCCAATGCGGCTTTCGCTTCGGGAGCGAGAGTTGCATATTCATCGTCGCTCGAGCAAAGCACTACGATATCGGCTTTTGCTTCAATAGCAGCGTTTACACCTTCTTGTATGGTATTGAAACCTAAATTGTCCACTATTTTATATCCGGCACATCCGAAGAAGTTCCCGGAGAATTGGGAACGGGCGAGGCGCATGGCAAGATTACCGATTGTCAGCATAAATACGATCGGTTGTTTATCCGATTTTTCAGTTGCTAAACGTAGTGTTTCGAAATCGCTGGCTCCTCGTTCGAAATGTAATGTCTCATATTCGGGCTGACATTTATGCGATTCTCCTCCGCAACATCCGCAAGACCCTTTATCTTTGATTTTATCTGCTGCTTTTTCGTTGATATTCGGGTATTGGTTAGTTCCCACCAAAATTTCTTTTCTTCGTGCAATCGCCGTATGGCGAGCTTCGGCCGAAGCATTTACGGTTTGTTGAATGAAACCTTCTTTCAGTGCGGCATAGAATCCGCCTTTATCTTCAACCTCGAGGAATAATTTCCATGCTTGTTCTGCGATAGAGATGGTCAGGTTTTCTATATAATACGAACCTGCTGCCGGATCTGTAATTTTATTGAAATGAGATTCTTCCCGAAGTAGAAGTTGTTGATTGCGGGCGATACGTTCCGAAAATTCATCCGGTTGTTTATAGGTAATGTCAAACGGTGTAACGGTCATAGAGTTTACTCCGGCAAGAGCAGCGGACATAGCCTCCGTTTGCGATCTCAACAAATTGACATGCGCATCGTAAATCGTCATGTTAAACTCGGATGTTTTTGCATGAGTTTCCATTTTTGCAGCACATTCGCAAGACGGTTTATAGGCCGATACGATTTGTGCCCATAACATGCGGGCTGCTCTGAATTTGGCTATCTCCATAAAATAGTTGGATGATATACCGAAATTGAATTTAATGCGTTTGGCTACTTCATCTGTACTCAAGCCGAGATCTGTGACACTGGCTAACCATTCGTTTCCCCAAGCCAGAGCAAATCCGAGTTCTTGGGAAATATAAGAGCCTGCATTGTTAAGCATTACGGCATCGACAGCAAGTACTCTGAATTTGGGTAAAGCGGCAGCGGCTTTTATAATTTCTGCACCTTTCTGTGCATATTCTTTAAAATCTCTTCCTCGTTTCAAAATACGTTTGAACGGATCGAAATTGATAGAACCCTTTATATTTTCGGTATTGATGTTTTGCGATTTGAAATAATCTGATAGTGCCTCGATCAGTTTTAAACTGTTTTTAATGCACGAAGTGAAATTCAATTCGACATTTTCCACATCGATACCCGACAATAATATCGCTATATTTTCGGGAGTAATATTTTCAGCTTCGAGAGCGAAACCTAACGAAGTAATACCTTTGGTAAGCAGGTCTTTTGCTTTTGCATTGGCATCTTTTACGTTTTCGACGTGAATGTCTTGACGTACCAACCACTCATTATCGCATTTAGTCCCGCGAACATAAGGATATTCTCCGGGTAAAGAATTTGTAGTTTTTATATCCGCAATATCTTCTGCGCGATACATCGGTTTTACGTTGAACCCTTCATTGGTTCTCCATACGAGTTTTTTGTTGAAGTCGGCACCTTTAAGGTCTGCCGTGACTTTTTCCATCCATTCTTCCGTAGAAACAGGAGGAAATTGGTCGAACAACTTTTCTTTACAATCTGCCATAGTGTTTATCTTGCAGTTTTGATTTAAGTTAAACATTCCTTTTCCTTAACACAATACGAACGTTTTTTATCTGCGGTAAAAAACGTCCGGCTTTGCTTTTCAGCAAAGAGCTTTTACAAAAATACAACATTCCTTTTCAATAAAGAAAATTTTCTGTAATAAAATGGATAAGTCGTGTGTGCTAAAAATATAAAATATCATGGATGATCAGTTATGTCTCATGAGATTTACTCTTTATATTTTATCCATTTTATAATTTCTGTATAACTCGTTTTTTTTCCGTACATGAGAATTCCTATTCGATAGATTCTGCCGGATATCCATATACTACATAATGCTGAAATACCTAATATTAGGAAAGATACTATTATTTCCCATAGAGGTATGCCGAAAGGGATTCTCACCATCATGACGATGGGGGAGGTAAAAGGTATCATAGAGCACCAGAAGGCTAAAGGTCCTTCAGGATTTTGGGCACTATATATTCCTGCATAAAGAGCAAATAATATAATTATTGTAATTGGTGTCATAAATTGTTGAGTGTCTGCTTCGTTATCGACTGCCGAACCTATGGCCGCGAACAAAGAAGCATATAGCATATATCCTCCGCTAAAGAAAAGAGTAAACCATATCAGAAGTTCCGCGAAAGGATAATTTTGCATTTGGTTCAAAGATTCTATATTATCGGTCGCTGTGCCAAGAGACAGTTGGGAGGTAGTCGAAAGTAAAATTATGACAGATAGAATAAGCCAAATTACGAATTGAGTGAGGCCGGCTAATCCGATCGCTGTGATTTTTCCCATCATCAGTTCGAATGGTTTTACAGAAGAGATCATAACTTCAACGATGCGATTGCTTTTTTCTTGAGTTACGCTTTGCATGACTTGTACACCGTAAAGAAGCAAAAACATGTATATGATGAACGTGCAGGCTATTCCGATGACAGACGATATTTCAGTAGAATAACGATTCTTTGTCTCGTTTTCTCCGAATCTGATTTCCGGAATGTCGAGTTTAATTTGCAAATCGGCAATTATTTCCTGAATATTCGGTATTTGACAAGATTCCAATTTTTCGTTTTCGAGATAACGTTCGGCTTGCAGCGTGATATATTCTTTAAAGTTTTGACTGATCTGTTTTTCTGAATAGATAGCTATGGCTTTAGGATTTTGCAGCAGGTTGTCCGAAATGATTATGTAGGCATATACTTTTTCTGCATTGTCCGTTGGTTCACCGGTCATCCGATAATAGAATCGATATTGAGAAGTATCGGTAAACAAGTTTTTATATGATCCGGTATAATCCAATACGATTATATCATGAGTTTCGGTATCGTTTATTTTTGACATCCAATGAGGAAATGACATTAATGCGACAAATAAAAAAGGCATTAATAAAGTCATTGCAATAAATGACCGTTTTCTTACCCGGTTTAGATACTCTTGACGTATAATCAGATGCATTTTGTTCATACCGTTTAGATTTTAGAACGTTTTTTCTCTTTCGACCGTATTGATAAATATTTCGTTCATAGAGGGTAGTATCTCTTCAAATGCGGTTAACGAAAACTTTTCGGCAAGTTGAACTATCAGATCATTTATCGGAATATCATCTGTTTTTTTGAGGATGATTTCTGTTCCGTTAAAACTCTCTTTCTCAGAAATCAGTATATAACGATTATCGAAACGAGGAAATTTCCCGGAAGAAATCTTTACCCTGAAAAGGTCCTTTTTATATTGTTCCCGAATTTTGAATACTTCTCCTTGCAATACGACTTGAGAGCGATTTATGAGTGTTATTTCATCGCATAATTCTTCGACCGAACTCATATTATGAGTAGAAAAGATAATAGTTGCTCCCCCTTTTTTCAGTTCAAGGATTTCTTGTTTCAGTAATTCCGTATTTATCGGATCGAATCCGCTGAAAGGTTCGTCGAATATCAATAAACGGGGTTCATGAATTACCGTTGTTATAAACTGTATCTTTTGCTGCATCCCTTTCGAAAGTTCTTCAATTCGGTATTTTTCCCAACGGTCTATTTCAAATCGGGTGAGCCATTTTTTCATTCGTCTTTTGGCTTCATTGCGGGCGACACCTTTTAACTGAGCTAAATAGACAATATGTTCTCCGACTTTCATCTTTTTATATAATCCTCGTTCTTCAGGCAGGTAACCTATGTGTTTTACATCTTCTGCATTTAGAGGATGGTTATCGAATAATACAGTTCCGCTATCAGGGGCTGTAATATGGTTGATGATTCGGATGAAAGTGGTTTTCCCTGCACCATTAGGTCCGAGAATTCCGTATATGCTGTTTTCCGATATTTGTACGGAAACGCAGTTCAAAGCCCTGTGCCCCTCATATTCTTTGATGATGTCGAGAGTGTCTATAAGATACATTGTCTATTTTATTTAGGACTGACGATACGCTCGCCTAATTGTTTTGCCAAAGCCGCTTTCAATGCGTACAGTCCGTTTAGTTCAGACATGAGTTGAGTCGTTCGTTCCGGATTTTTCTCTTTAGCCGTTTTTTTGATTTCTTCTCGGATATGTTTTATGTTCAGGGATGTAATGGCATCCTTTAGTTCGAATAATGCACGAGGAATCAGATCTGCTAACTTTTCTTCTTCGCTTTCTATGGTCTGGAATTTTGTGTGTATTTTACTCAATTGATACTTTTCACTTACTAAATCGACGGCCAGACGACTGATTTCCTCATCGGGGTGAGCTAAAAAATAACGGGTCAAATGTTCTCCTTCTTGTTCGAATATGTGGTTGATTTCTGCTATTATTTTTTTATACAACGGATGTTGAAATTCTATTTCATCGTTTTGCAGATCAGCGAGAATATAGGGAATTACTTTCCACGTTTCTGTTTCTCCTGTCTCTTCATTTATTTCGGAAAATAAGTCATGAAATCCGTATCGTATCATATATCTCACCAAAGTCTTTTCGAATGGATCAAGAGGAGAGGGGGCTCTTTTCTCTTGTAAAATTCCTTGAGGAATACTCTCTGTTTCCGTTGATGTTCCCGTATCATCGTTCTGGGCACTTTCTGTCTGAGAATTTTGTTTGTCGGCAGAAGTCTCCGATAACGTTTTTTTGTTAGGCAGAGTTCCGTTTTGCAGTTGGTTCAGTTTTATTTTATTGATTTCGCGGAGCAGTACCTCTTCGCTGATCTCCATGAGACGACTGCATTCTTTGGTATATACCGAACGTACGATAGTATCGGGAATAATAGCAATACTTTGTACGATGTCCGATATTAATTCTGCCCGTTTAATAGGATCATTTCCTGCACTGTCTAATAATAAGTTAGTCTTAAAACGGATAAAATCGACTTCATGATTTTTGATATATTCCGTAAAAGATGAAGCACTTTGCTTTTTAGCGAAGGAGTCGGGATCATCTCCATCAGGAAGAAGTACGACTTTGATATTCATCCCCTCTTTCAAAATGAGGTCTATTCCCCTTAAAGAGGCCTTTATCCCAGCAGCATCACCATCATAGATAACCGTAATATTATTTGTGAAACGGTGAATCAGTCTGATCTGGCCCGGAGTAAGAGATGTCCCTGAAGAAGCCACTACATTTTCTACTCCGGCCTGATGCATTGATAAAACATCAGTATAACCTTCTACTAAAAAACAGTTGTCATTTTTTACGATAGACTGTTTTGCTTGGTAGATGCCGTAAAGCACATTGCTCTTATGGTAAACTTCCGATTCCGGAGAATTAACGTATTTGGCTAATTTATCGCTTTTCTTTAATACCCGTCCTCCGAAAGCAAGGACCTTTCCGGATAGACTGAATACCGGAAAAATTACTCTACCTCGGAAACGATCGCTTATGTAACCGTTTTGACCTTCCAGACAAAGCCCGGTTTTCAATAAATACTCTTCTTTATACCCTCTTTTTTTTGCTTCAATAGCAAGTGCGTCTCGTTGCTCGAGAGAGTAACCTAATGCAAATTTGTGAATAATATCGTCTCTAAATCCTCGTTCATGGAAATAGGCAAGCCCGACCGAACGGCCTTCGGAATGTTGGAATAATATATTACTGAAATATTCTTGAGCGAAAGAATTAACGATGAGCATGCTTTCCCGGTCGCTTTTTATCTGTTTCTCTTCATCGCTGAGCTCTCGCTCTTCTATTTCGATATTATATTTTTTTGCCAGATATTTCAGGGCTTCATAATAGGAGAGTTGTTCGTGTTCCATGATAAAATGTACCGCACTACCTCCTTTTCCGCAACTGAAGCATTTACAGATACCTTTAGAAGGAGAGACACTGAAAGATGGAGTTTTTTCATCATGAAACGGACATAACCCGACATAATTGACGCCGCGTTTACGCAATGTGACAAAATCGGAAACAACTTCCAGAATATTTGCACTGTCTATTATTTTATCGACAGTTGCCTGATCTATCATGTGTTCGAGTTTTTAGTGTGGCGAAGATAACTATTTATTATAAGGGTTGCAAAACAAAATTTGTAAAAACCGATAGACTCGAATCCTCTTTTATGATTCTAATTTAACGGAAAATTTTAGAACAATCGTTTTCATCGGATTGTTATAATTTAAGGCCTGCCTGAAGATATGATTTCTGTATCGTAAAATTTAGACAGGCTTTTAATAGATTCTGATGTTTTATTTAAACAAATAAGTATGAAATTACGGACTATTTTTCGCATGATCGCGTTATCGACATTGTTTTCTTTTGCGTATATCGTTTCGATAAAGGCTTGTACCAGAGCTGTCTATTTAGGTGAGGGAGGAATGGTTGTTACCGGAAGAACGATGGATTGGAAAGAAGATCCTCAGTCGAATATTTATCTTTTTCCGAGAGGATTGCAAAAGCGGGCGGCTCTTCCCGGAAATAAAAATACCGTAACTTGGACATCGAAGTATGGGAGTGTATCTACTGCGGGGTATGATATAGGGATATGTGACGGGATGAATGAAAAAGGTTTGGTTGCCAATCTGCTTTTTTTGACAGAATCGTCTTATTATAGGCCGGATGATAATCGTCCGGTAATGGGAATTAGTATTTGGACTCAATATGTATTGGATAATTTTGCTACGGTCGAAGAGGCTGTTGCCGGACTAAAAGATGATGCTTTCAGAATCGATGCTCCCGATTTGCCGAACGGAGCAAAATCTACGTTACATTTATCTGTATCTGATGCTACGGGAAATAGTGCGATCTTTGAATACATACAAGGACGACTGATTATTCATGAAGGGAAAGATTGTCAGGTGATGACTAATTCTCCTACTTATGATCAACAGATGACGCTAAATGATTATTGGAAACAGATAGGTGGGATGGTAATGTTGCCGGGAACAAATCGAGCTTCCGACCGATTTGTCAGAGCTTCATTCTATATCAATGTTATTCCTAAAACGTCAGATTTTAAATTAGCTGTTCCCGGAGTATTTAGTGTTATGCGTAATGTATCCGTACCTTTAGGAATATCTGTTCCCGATCAGCCGAATATTGCATCTACCCGTTGGCGTACGGTTTCGGATCAAAAAAATAAAGTTTATTATTTCGAGTCGACACTTAATCCCGATGTATTTTGGATCGACTTTAAAGATCTTGATTTTAGTGTGGGTGCACCGATAAAAAAGCTTTGGCTTACTAATGGAGAGATTTATGCGGGAAATGCTGCAGAACAGTTTAAAAACTCATTGCCGCTTCAATTTTTATTTGGAATTTAGAGACTGTTTCAATTTGCTTGGGTCTGGTCTGATAATTTCTTTTTAGGCTGTTTTTTGTTTTTATGAGGATGATAGCGGGTGCTATCCGATGAATGAAAACAGACAGAAAGAAAACACAAAGAAGACTTGACCCGATTACTTTACTTGAGATGATACGAAATTTTTTTTGAGTTTTGAAAATTAAAACCGAGTCATGACCTCAAGAACGATTTTATCTTGTTCCGATTCTTTAGGTATTCCGGAAGCTGAATAAAAATATTTTTCATAATTCAGTCTAATATCTGCGACGAACGGTTTTCCGATGCTGAATGTAAGTCCACCCGTTACTCGTTGTCTTTTATAATCATTTATTTTTAGTTTACCGGTTTCTTCGTCGGCATATCCGTCGCTGTGGTCGGTCATAAAATCATAGCGGGCGAGGAAAGACATACTTTTAAAAATTCGGGGCAGTGGTAATTCGTAACTCACAAAACTATTCATGGCATGAACATCCTTAAAAGCATTTTGCTCATATTGTTTATATAAATATTCACCCTCGATCAAGAATCTTTTATATCGGTATGAAAGACCGGCATCATACATATGAATACGGATCGACTCCGGTTTGATGGTTTGTGTACTGAATTCGATATTCAATCCTTTTATAAAAAGGAGTTGAGCCTTGACGGAATAGTTCATTTCTTTGCGCCATTCTTTCTGGTTAGTTAACCCTGTTCCATTAAAAATTCCGGCTTCAATGATGAACGGGAAAACTTCTTTCAATTGATAGCATACCGTCGCACCTACGTCTCTGACATTCCCTACCTGTTTGGCAATAAAAGAACGGTTGGCGAAATATTGTTGGTGGGGAGAACGATGTGCATCGATTGTGAAAGGTACTCGCATTTGCCCGATTGTGAAATTGAGGCTTTTAATAGGAAATAATCTGGTATAGGCATCCAGCATTTTAATGCTGCCTTCGTCCGATAAATCTATTTCTGCTTTGTAAGCGACAGACGGGTGAACGTTTCCCGTCAGGCTGAACCGAGCATTTCTCACTTCGAAACGACCGGCATTAATTTCCGGTTGATATTCATACTTTGCCCGAATCGTTCCATGAATTTCAGGAATATAATCTGTTTTTTCCATTTTCTTTTTTTCGAGCTTTATACCGTCTTCATTCGTCTCGTTTTGTCCTGTTCCTCGAAAGGGAATTAAAAGCACGAAAAGTAATATTATAGCTTGTTTCATTATTATTAAAGTAAACAGATGTATATATTGAAAATTTTTGCAAAAGAAACTTTATAATGTGACAAATATATTACAAATATATGATAATATTATGAAGTACGACAGTTGTTTCAAATTTGTGTCGAAGATATTTAAATGTTTTAAAATTGTTATTTTGTGAGAATTTGAAAAAATTGTTTAGCCTTTTGTCCGAGGTGGGATACAAATGTTTTGTGATTTTCTATAAAATTCAAATGAATTTCTTGGATTAAAATATAATTAATGTTAATATCTTTGTTTTTATGTCGAAAAATTATGTTTTAAAACATGTTTGTTTGTACATTTGCAATGTGTTTTTCATGGTATTTAGATTTAAGGTTAACGAAGATTGGTTGTCGAGATGACAACCATTTCTTTTATTACTATTTTTGTATAAAAAGAATCGGAGAAAGAATCAAAATAAGCAGGCTGTTTATTTCATTGAAAAAATCATTTTTATTTTTTGTAGAAAATTTGTAGAACTGATTAGTGATCAGAATACCCGGAGTTTTTACCCGAAATGTCTCTTTTTTGACGAAAAGAGTGGAATAATTGTTGAAAAGCTCCGATAAGAAGATTTGTCTATTGTAAAAACTTAGAGTTACCTGTATTTTTACTTCAAAAAAATTTACGACAGGCTCTAAGAATTATATTCGATAAATCTTAATTATATATGAAAAAAAATGTTTTTCTCATCTGTTCGTTGATACTATCAGGTATAGTATCGGCACAAACAATTTTGAAACCAGAGATTCCGGAAATTCGGTTTTCAGTGATCGATTATGGGGCGTCGGCATCAGCTATAGATAATACTGTTGCAATTCAGAAGACAATAGATATTTGTAGTGCTGCCGGAGGAGGATCGGTAATTATTCCGGCAGGAACGTTTATGTGTGGCCCTATTGTAATGAAAAGCAATATAAATCTTGTTTTGGATGATGGATGTATTTTAAAAGCTCTTCCTTATGGGAAAGGGAACGGCATTGTTGAAGGAAGTTATCCGAATAATGGCAAACCGGATCGTTATGCTCATCTTATTTCGGGTAAACGAGTTCAAAATATTAAAGTAAGTGGAAAAGGTATAATCGAAGGTGACGGAAGTGCATGGTGGACAGCTTTTAGGGCGAATAGGTCTATAAAGAGGGGTTGTCTGATTCGTTTCGATAATTGTAAGAATGTAGAAATAAGCGGTATCCGATTACAGAATGCACCGAATGTACATATAACGTTGGGGCGAGGAAGTTCGGATATAACAGTGAGGGATATTACGATTGAAGCTCCGGATGAAGCCCCCAACAGCGATGGAATTGATGTGTGGGCTCCGAACGTTTTGATCTATAATTGTAATATCACTTGTGGAGATGATAATATTGCAATGGATTCAGGAACAAAGAATATCACGATCCGAAAATGTAATTTTGGAAATGGACACGGATGTTCTATCGGAAGTTATACTACCGGTATCGAAAATGTTCTGGTAGATAGTTGTTCTTTTAAAAATACCGAATCAGCTATCCGGATGAAAAGCAATCGTTCGAGAGGGGGTGGAGAGAAGAATATCACATATTCGAATATTACTATTGATAATGTAAGAAAACCTATATTTATTACGAGTTATTACCCGAAGACTCCGAAAGATGTTACAGAAGATTCGGCTGAAGAGGTCTCAGCCACAACACCTTCATGGAGTAATATTTTTTTACGTAATATAGAAATATATAATTGTGAGTATGCCGGTATTATATGGGGTGTGCCGGAACTTCCTATTCGAAACGTTGTATTCGATAATGTAAAAATTCGGGCAACGAAGGGTATGGAAATAAATTATGCTTCAAATGTTTCTTTTATTAACGGCTCTTCAATATCTGTAAAAAAAGGAGATGCTGTAAAAGTTTATGAATCTGCTCCGGAAGGAATCGATTTTAGTTCGGGTAAACCTGTGAGTAAATAATTTTGTTTGAAAATATCGATAAAAAAGGATGTAATACCCGATTATTACATCCTTTTTATTTCTATCTATTACAAACTCTCTTCTAATATGATTAAGGTAATAAATGTGATACCGATAATAGTCATTATAATAGTACCTGCTACCTTTTTTAACTTGTCGAATTGAGGATTTCTGTATCCCCATTCATCATATTTCGAGAATCTGGATATTAATTTTTTCATTGTTATCAATCTTTTTTACTATAATGGTTAGAGATAATTTGATAACAATTTTTTCTCAGAAAAGGTTGTATGGTTAAAGCCTATTTTATATAGAATTAAAACAAGGTACGATTTATTTACCTATATAACTATGCCCGTATTGTTCTGAAGATTTTTTATTGATAAAATTGATAAATAACTGATTTATCTCAGAGTTATCGCCTTGATTTTGAACGAAGCAGAAATCTCTTTCGATTGCGAAATCTTGAAAATCGATAATTCTGAATTCTCCGTTCATCAGTTCTTTACTGACCGAATAAATAGAGAGTAACCCGACACAATCCGAATGTCTTAAAAATGATTTTATTCCTTCTGTCGACCCCATGTGCATAAGTACGTTAAGGGAAGAATATTTTATACCGTATTTTTGCAAATTTTCTTCTATAAATTGCGTTGTGCCAGATGTATGCTCTCTAAGTATTAGTGGTAGTTCTTTGATTTTAGAAAGAGGAAACGGGCTGTCTCCCCAACGGGCTACGTTTCTTACAATCGCAACTATTTCGTCTTTCAGAAATGGCGAATATTTTAAATATGGCTTTCTCGAAGGTCCTTCAATCAGTCCGATGTCAATCTTTTGTGCATGTAGCATATTTTCTATTTCAAGAGTATTATGCATCTGTAGATCGAGAGATATATCTGGATATTCTTGACAAAATTGAGCTAAAAATGCCGGAAGAATATATTGTGCGATCGTTAGGCTTGCTCCGATATGTATTTGTCCCACCTCTTTATTATTTAACTGATGCATTTTGTAATTTAGCTTACTGTATTCAGATAGAATGGTATCGCAATGTTTTAGTAAAATAATTCCGGCTGCCGTTAGTGCAATTTTGTTTCCGATACGGTCGAATAACCGAGTATTGTAAACTGCTTCTAATTCGCGGATGTGCTTGGTTACAGCAGGTTGTGAAATTTGTAGTTCTTGGGCAGCTTTGGTAAAACTAAGATTCCATGCGACGCGTTGGAATACTTTCAATCGAAAATCATACATATCGGACATAATTACATTAAATAAGGTGTTAAATATTTAGTGAGTAGGTAACCTCCTCCTAATAACCATAAAAATAATATTGAAGCTAATATAAAAGGCTTCAATCCGGCTTTTCTGAATTTTTCTATACTGGTTTCTGCCCCGAGAGCAGTCATTGCCATAGTTAATAAAAAGGTATCTAATCCATTAATGAAATCGATAAATGGTTCGGGTAGTAAATTAAACGAATTGAAGCCTATAACGGCTAAAAATCCGAAGGCGAACCATGGAACAGCAACTTTGGATGATCGGTTTGGGTTGTGTGCGTCTATCCCGACACGTCTCCTGATTTTTGCAATTGCTCTTGACATTGAATAACTTATAAACAGTAAAACCGGAACGAGCATGATGACACGTATCATCTTGACGATAATGGCAGAATCAGAAATTTCTTTCCCCATCGAATTTCCAGCTCCGGCGACATGGGCAACCTCGTGTAAAGTTGATCCTGTATAAATTCCCATCTGTTCAGGTGTAAGATTTATAACTCCATGATTATACAATGCCGGATACAGAAACATCGAGATAGTCCCGAAGATGACGACCGTAGAAACAGCGACAGCCGTTTTATATGGTTTGCTTTTTAGAGTAGCTTCTGCACCTAATACTGCGGCTGCCCCGCATATCCCACTGCCGACTGATGTTAAAAGGGCGATACCTCGATCTATTTTTAGAAGTTTTCCGATATAAATACCTCCGTAAATAGTTACGGTAACGATAATTGCATCGATGATAATTGCCGGAAGCCCTACTTCGATGATATTTTGAAATGTGAGTCTGAAACCGTATAGAATGATACCCAATCTGAGAAGACGCTTAGAGCTGAATAAAATACCGGGAACCCATGTCTCAGGTAACTGATTACGTAAACTGTTGGCATAAAGCATGCCTAAGATAATACCTATGATTAGCGGACTGAGTGAAAGTTTTTGGATAAACGGCATATCTCCTATATAAAATGCTGCACACGAAAAGAGTGCGATCAATAAGACTCCATGTAACATACTGCCTTTTTTTTCACTTAATTTCATTTTTTCTTCGATTTTTGATTTGTTAGACAGGTGCAAATGAATAAAGTTTTATTGAAATAACAGATATACATCCGTTTATCTTGAATAACTTTTTGTTATAGCTTTAAATGTTGGAAACTTTTAGATCCTTTTATAGAATGCTAAGATAAAGATTTTGAAGAATAACGAAAACTATATCGATAACTTTTATTTATTATTGGAAAATTCTTCTTACTTCGTTTTCGAGAAAAATATTAAACAGTATTTTTTTTACAGTTTTTCTGATTTCTCGATATGTCGGTTTAGAAAGTGATATTTTCTGAATTTTAGCGGATCGAAGAATATAAAAAAGACCTGAATCAAGTAAAATCAGGTCTTTTTTTATAGCAGTTATAGTAAGTCGTCGATATAAAAAACTCAGACTTGCGTAAACTAAGGACTCACAAGTGAATGAAGTTTTTAAGATCTTGGACGAGCTTCTTTTACGATCATAGTACGGCCTTCGAATTCAGAACCGTTCAATTCTTCGATAGCTTGTTTCGCTTGGGCGTCGTTGTTCATTTCAATAAAAGCAAAACCTTTTGATTTACCGGTTTCGCGGTCTTTGATAATTTTTACGGATTCAACAGCGCCGTATTCTTCAATCACTTGTTGCAAGTCTGCTTCCTTAACACGATAGTTAAGGTTTCCAATGTAAATGTTCATAAAAATAAAAAAATAAATTAGTGAAAAAATTTGAACAGTTGCGGGTCTGGAAAATAAAGCTTGTAGTCATGCAATAAGTTACATGAGCGATTCACTAAATAGTGCAAACCAACTCTTATTCGATTACAAAGGAAAATATAAATTTCGGATATGCAAGCAATTCGTCTTTAATTTTTTGAAATACTTCATTTTATCTGTGAATTATGCTTTTACTGAAAACTTTTTGTTACAAAATTGTAAAAGAAGTTTGATTATCGGAAGAATACAGTTACTTTTGCGCTGCCAAAATGTACACGATATTATTTGATAACAGTGTAAAGTATCGCACGTTTTAGCGATATGGCAAGATTAAAAAGTAAATTTTAATAATAATAATTCGTTAGGAATGAACGTTTCACAACAAAACATTGACAAAGTATCTGCTGTAATCAAAATTGAGATTACAAAAGCTGATTATCAAGAAAAAGTTGACAAAGCTTTACGCGCTTATCGTCAGAAAGCAAATATTCCGGGATTCCGTAAAGGTATGGTTCCGATGGGGATGATACAGAAAATGTTCGGAAAATCGGTATTGGCTGAAGAATTCAATAAACTCGTTTCTGAATCATTATTTAACTATATTCGTGAGAATAAACTCAATGTTTTGGGTGAACCTATGCCGGTTGCAGATCAGCCTGAAATTAATTTTGACGGGCAAGAAGATTTTACGGTTTCGTTTGATGTGGCTTTAGCTCCTGAAATTTCTGTGAATCTGTCTAAAGAGGATTGTGTGGATTATTATAATGTGACGGTTGACGATACAATGGTCGAAAAACAATGTGAGGCATTGGCAAACCGTTTCGGTACACAAGAACCGGTGGAAGTTGCTGGGGAAAAGGATATGATTCGCGGGAAATTTATAGAGTTGGATGAAGCTGGAAATGTCAAAGACGGTGGAATCGTTGTAGAATCGGGAATTATTTCTCCTAATTATTTCAAAAATGAAGATGAGAAATCAAAGTTTGCCGGTGCAAAAGTAGGTCAAAAAGTCATCTTCAACCCGGCAAAATCATGTGATAATAATGAGGTAGAATTGGCTTCGATGCTTCATATCAAAAAAGAAGAAGCGGCGAATATGAAATCTGATTTTGAAGTAGAAGTTACTAGTATTCTCGGATTTAAACCGGCAGAAATGGGGCAGGAGCTTTTCGATAATGCATTTGGTAAAGATGTCGTAAAGACAGAAGAGGAATACAAAGCGAAAGTGCGTGAGATGATCGAAAATCAAATGAAACCGGAGAGTGATTACAAATTCGGTCTTGATGCACGTAAAGTCTTAGAGAATAAAGTCGGAGATATACAGTTGCCGGATGCTTTGTTAAAGCGTTGGTTAGTGACTACTGGAGAGAAACGTACAGCCGAATCGGTAGAGGAAGAATATCCCAAAATGGTTCCTGATTTGAAATGGCAGTTGATTAAAGAACAAATCGTTAAAGATTTCAATATAAAAGTTGAAGATGCCGACATTTTGGATATGGCACGTAAAGTTACTCGTGTGCAATTTGCTCAGTACGGAATGATGAATGTACCTGACGATTTGCTCGACAAATATGCGACCGATATGTTGAAAGATAAAAAGATGGTTAGTAACGTTGCAGAACGTGCGACAGAAGAGAAAATCATTGCGACTATTAAAGGTGCTGTAACTTTGAATGAAATCGCTGTTTCTGCTGATGAATTTTATAAAATGTTCGAGACAAAATAGGTTGAATAAAGTATGATGAGAACCCGCCCGCCATCAGACGTGGCGGGTTTCTTTTATGTTGGTATGACTATGTTTTAAATAATATTATAAAGTTCATGGTCTTTTTTAATGTTATTCCGGATAAAATAAATTTGCGGAATACATGATTTTATTTATACCTTTGTTTGAAAACTATAAATTAATCAGGAAGGAAAACGTATGACAAACGATTTTAAAAATTATGCCACAAAACATTTGGGTATGAACGGACTTGCGTTGGATAAATATATAGATATAACCAGCAGTTATATTTCTCCGACAATTATAGAAGAACGCCAGTTGAATGTTGCTCAAATGGACGTATTTTCTCGTTTGATGATGGACAGGATCATCTTTTTAGGCACTCAAGTCGATGATTATACTGCTAATGTGATTCAAGCTCAATTGCTTTATCTTGATTCTGCAGATCCGGGTAAAGATATTTCTATATATTTAAATACACCGGGAGGAAGTGTGTATGCAGGTTTGGGAATATATGATACGATGCAATATATTGCGAGTGATGTTTCTACTATTTGCACAGGTATGGCTGCGTCTATGGGGGCGGTGTTACTTGTGGCCGGAACAAAAGGAAAACGCTTTGCATTGCAGCACTCGAGAGTGATGATTCACCAACCTATGGGCGGTGCTCAGGGACAGGCTTCGGATATAGAAATTACTGCTCGGGAGATACAGAAGCTTAAAAAAGAACTTTATACGATTATTGCTGATCATTCGGGGAATACTTATGAAAGAGTAGAAAAAGATTCTGACCGGGATTATTGGATGACTGCGGCAGAAGCGAAGGAATATGGAATGATCGATGATGTGCTTACTAAAGCGAAATAACGCGAAGAACAAGAACAAGAAATAGGAAATGACGAAACAAATAAACAAATGTAGTTTTTGTGGACGTTCTGAAAAAGAAGTTGAAATATTGCTTACAGGAGCTACAGGTTTTATCTGCAATGATTGTGTCGAGCGGGCGCATGAGATGATAGAGGAAATTCTCAAAAAGAATAAGACTGTCAATTCAGGATTAGGCTTTACTAAAGAAGATCTGCCTCGTCCTCAGGAGATCAAACGATTTTTAGATCAGTATGTGATCGGACAGGATGCCGCAAAACGCTATTTGTCTGTTGCGGTATTCAATCATTATAAACGGTTGTTGCAGAATGCCGATTCGAAAAAAGAAGATGTTGAGATTGAGAAATCGAATATCATTATGGTGGGGCATACCGGTACGGGAAAAACTCTTTTGGCAAAAACAATAGCTCGCATGTTGAATGTTCCGTTTACGATTGTCGATGCCACAGTTTTAACGGAAGCCGGTTATGTAGGAGAGGATATCGAAAGTATATTGACCCGTTTATTACAGGTAGCCGATTATAACGTTGAAGCGGCAGAACGAGGGATTGTATTTATTGATGAAATCGATAAAATTGCCCGTAAAGGAGATAACCCTTCTATTACGAGAGATGTTAGTGGAGAAGGTGTGCAGCAGGGGTTGCTTAAACTTCTCGAAGGATCGGTCGTTAATGTTCCGCCTCAGGGTGGACGGAAACATCCCGACCAAAAAATGATTGCCGTAAATACTAAAAATATCCTGTATATTTGCGGTGGAGCGTTTGATGGTATAGAGAAAAAAATCGCACTTCGGCTCAATACGCAAGTAGTGGGATACGGAGCAGATAAGAAACGTCAGGAGATAGACCGCAATAATATGTTGCAGTATATATCTCCTCAGGATTTAAAGTCGTTCGGTCTTATTCCGGAAATTATAGGCAGGTTACCGTTACTTACTTATTTAGACCCGTTGGATAAAGATGCTTTACGTAGAATACTTATCGAACCGAAGAATTCTATTATTAAACAATACGTCCGTTTATTTGAAATGGATGATGTGACATTGACATTTGATGACGATGTCCTTGATTATATTGTGGAAAAAGCGATTGAATTTAAGTTGGGTGCTAGAGGATTGCGCTCTATTGCAGAAACGATTATGATGGATGCGATGTTTGATATGCCTTCGTCCGATGAAAAAACGTTGCATATTACCCGAAAGTATGCAGAGGAAAAGCTGAAAAAGGCGAATATGCATGCTTTACATTAAAAAAGATTCAAATAAATTGGTTATTTTGCAGACTTGTTTATAAATTTGTTTACGCAGTTTCTCTTAATGAGAAAATTATGATTGTCTTCTGACTGTTAATCATTACATTATATGGCAACAAGAACAAATTTGGTAGAAGAGTTGAAGAAAAATTTCGGATTTGATACCTTTAAAGGAAATCAAGAGGCGATAATTCGGAATTTGCTTGATGGTAAAGACACATTTGTGCTGATGCCTACGGGCGGAGGTAAGTCTTTATGTTATCAGTTGCCCTCGTTATTACTCGATGGCACGGCTATTGTCATATCACCCCTTATCGCCTTGATGAAAAATCAGGTGGATGCAATGCGTAATTTCAGTGAGGAAGATGGTGTGGCGCATTTTATAAACTCGTCTTTGAATAAAGCTGCAATAGATCAGGTAAAAGATGACATTATGGCGGGGCGTACCAAGTTATTGTATGTAGCTCCCGAATCTCTTACCAAAGAAGAAAATATAGAATTTCTTAAACAAGTAAAAATATCATTTTATGCTGTGGATGAGGCGCATTGTATTTCGGAATGGGGACATGACTTCAGACCTGAGTACCGGCGCATACGTCCTATAATTAATGAAATAGGTTCTCATCCGTTGATTGCCCTTACGGCAACAGCAACGCCTAAGGTACAACACGATATTCAAAAAAATCTTGGGATGATTGATGCGGAGGTCTTTAAATCTTCCTTTAATCGACCTAATCTCTATTATGAAGTGCGTCCCAAAACGCAAAACATTGATCGAGACATTATCAAATATATCAAATCCCAATCAGGTAAGTCGGGAATTATTTATTGTCTGAGCCGGAAAAAAGTCGAAGAACTTGCCGAAACATTGAAAGTTAACGGCATAAATGCGCTTCCGTACCATGCCGGTATGGACTCTACTACTCGGACTCAGAACCAAGACGCTTTTTTGCTTGAGAAGGTCGATGTAATAGTAGCTACTATCGCATTCGGTATGGGAATTGATAAACCCGATGTTCGTTTCGTTATCCATTATGATATTCCGAAAAGCCTTGAGGGATATTATCAGGAAACCGGACGTGCCGGACGAGATGGCGGCGAAGGTCAGTGTATAACGTTTTATATTAATAAAGATCTGCAGAAATTGGAGAAATTTATGCAGGGAAAGCCTATTGCTGAACAAGAAATCGGGAAGCAGTTATTGCTCGAAACAGCAGCTTATGCTGAATCATCGGTGTGCCGGAGAAAATTGTTGTTGCATTATTTCGGGGAAGAATACGGAGAAGAAAATTGTGGAAATTGTGACAATTGTTTAAACCCTAAGAAACAAGTGGAAGCTCAAGATTTACTTTGTGCAGTTTTGGAAACTGTAATAGCTCTGAAAGAAAAATTTAAAGCCGATCATGTGATCGATGTATTATTGGGAAAAGAAACGACCGAAGTCCTTTCGTATCATCAAGAAGATCTTGAGGTGTTCGGATGCGGTCAAGGTGAAGAGGAAAAAACGTGGAGTGCAGTAATACGACAGGCATTGATAGCCGGATATTTGGATAAGGATATTGAAAATTACGGGCTGCTGAAAGTTACGAAAGCCGGACACGCATTTCTGAAAAAGCCGGTATCATTCAAGATTGTGGAGGATAACGATTTTGATGATGTTGAGGAAGAAGTTCCGATGAAGGGAGGAGCTACCTGTGCCGTAGATCCTACTTTATATGCTATCTTAAAAGATTTGCGTAAGAAAATAGCCAAGAAATTGGAGTTGCCTCCTTATGTTATATTTCAGGATCCTTCGCTCGAAGCTATGGCGACGACTTATCCCGTAACTATTGAAGAATTGCAGAATATACCGGGAGTCGGGGCTGGAAAAGCCAAACGTTACGGTGAAGAATTTATTAAAGTTATAAAGACGCATTGTGACGAAAACGAAATAGAACGTCCTGAAGATTTGCGTGTGAGAACGGTTGCCAATAAGTCTAAGATGAAGGTGTCTATTATCCAGGGTATCGACCGCAAGATCGCTCTTGATGAACTGGCCGAGTCTAAAGGTCTTGAATTTACCGATCTTCTCGATGAAGTAGAAGCGATAGTGTATTCGGGAACGAAAATCAATATCGACTATTTTTTGCAAGAAGTGATGGATGACGACCATATTTATGATATATTTGAATATTTCAAAGAAGCGGACAGCGATGATCTTGAAGCGGCGATAGAAGAATTGGGACGTGATTATACCGAGGAAGAGATCCGTCTGGTTCGGATCAAATTCCTTTCCGAATTGGGAAACTAAACAAAATCAGAAAAAAGTCACAATGGCCGGAGAGTCTGTAGTCAGAATCTTCCGGTCATTGTCGTTTGAAAAAACTTATTTTTAAAAACCATTAAAAAATAAAATCTTTACGTATAAATATCCATTGAAAATATTTATCTTTGTACGCAATAAATTTTAAGCCTACCTCATTATGTCATTTATTGCAGATAAAGTTGTTATGGATGGGTTGACATTCGATGATGTTTTGTTGATCCCCGCTTATTCGGAAGTTCTTCCTCGTACAGTTCAGTTGACAACCAAGTTCTCACGGAACATTCAGTTGAATATACCTTTGGTTTCCGCCGCTATGGATACAGTTACCGAAGCTCAAATGGCTATTGCCATAGCTCGTGAAGGCGGTATAGGAGTTATACATAAGAATATGTCCATAGAGGCACAAGCCAAGCAGGTGCATAGTGTTAAGCGTGCTGAGAACGGAATGATCTATGATCCGGTAACGATCAAGAGAGGATCGACCGTAAAGGATGCATTAGCTTTGATGAAAGAGTATCATATTGGGGGTATTCCTGTTGTTGACGATGATCGCCATTTAGTAGGTATTGTCACTAATCGGGATTTACGTTTTGAACGGAATCTTTCTCGTGCCATAGATGAAGTAATGACTTGTGAAAATCTGGTAACGACAAATCAATCTACCGATTTGCAGCAAGCTGCCGATATTTTGCAGAATCATAAAATAGAAAAGTTGCCTGTTGTCGATAAAGACGGCAAATTAGTCGGGTTGGTAACATATAAAGATATAACCAAGGCGAAAGACAAGCCTTTTGCCTGCAAGGATAAATTAGGACGGTTACGTGTTGCTGCCGGAATCGGAGTGACCGGAGACTCTCTCGACCGAGCCGCTGCTTTGGTGGATGCAGGAGTCGATGCCATCGTAATTGATACGGCACATGGGCATTCCAAATATGTAATCGATGTTTTAAAACAGGTAAAGGCAAAATTTCCTCAGATAGATGTTGTTGTCGGAAATATTGCTACGGGAGAAGCCGCTAAATATTTAGTTGATGCCGGGGCGGATGGTGTAAAAGTTGGTATTGGACCGGGATCTATATGTACGACTCGCGTGATAGCAGGAGTCGGTGTGCCTCAACTCTCTGCTGTTTATGATGTTGCGAAAGCTTTGGAAGGAACAGGTATTCCGTTGATTGCAGATGGAGGAATCCGTTATTCTGGCGATATCGTCAAAGCTTTGGCTGCCGGAGGATATTCTGTTATGTTGGGCGGATTGTTGGCAGGAGTAGAAGAATCTCCGGGAGAAACGATTATTTATAACGGACGTAAATTTAAATCATATAGAGGCATGGGATCGTTAGAAGCTATGGAAAAAGGTTCAAAAGATCGTTATTTCCAAGCTGCGGAGACGGATGTAAAAAAACTTGTTCCGGAAGGTATTGCCGCCAGAGTTCCTTATAAAGGATCTCTATATGAGGTAATTTATCAAATGGTAGGAGGGTTGCGTGCCGGTATGGGATATTGCGGTGCTGCCGATATAGCAGCTTTGCATCAGGCTAAATTTACTCGAATCACAAATGCCGGAGTAGCTGAAAGTCATCCGCATGATGTGACTATTACGAGCGAATCGCCGAATTATAGTCGAGGAGAATAAAGAAGTTGAAATCATAATAGATTCAGAGCCTGTCAAATCTTGCACAGGCTCTGAATTTTTATCGTAAGCTGTTTATATATACACTAATTTGGCGGGATCAATATAATTTTCTTATATTTGAGTCGTTAAATTAGTGTATTTCTATTATTTTAAGTGTAAAATTTAAAGAGAACTCGTCACAAAAGAGTTGCTTAAATAAAAAGATGAAACGATGAAAAACAAATGGTTATTATTATCCTTGTGTGCCGGTTATTCATTTGTTCTGTGTGCACAGAATCCAGAAAATGATCCTGTATTGATGAAGGTAAACGGAAAGAGCATAAAAAAATCGGAATTCGAATACATTTATAAAAAGAATAACCAACAACAGACTGATCCTAAGTCGTTGGATGAATATGTGGAGCTGTTTAAAAATTATAAGTTGAAGGTCGCTGAGGCTGAAGCATGCGGATTGGATACTACACGTTCTTTTCGTACGGAGCTTGCCGGTTATCGTGCACAGTTGGTACAGCCGTATTTAGTAGATAGAGAAATGGATGACCGATTAGCAAAAGAGGCTTATGACCGATTAAAAGAAAATGTTGAAGTAAGTCATATTTTGTTTAGGGTAAATCCGGGAATGACAGATGTCGAAAAAGAAAAAGTTTATCAAAAAGCAAAGTCTGTTTTGGAACGTATCCGTAAAGGAGAGGATTTTGGAAAGTTGGCAAGAGAGTATTCTGAAGATCCTTCTGTAAAACAAAATGGCGGATATTTGGGATATATTGGCGGATTTATGACTGTGTATCCTTTTGAAACGGCCGCTTATACGACTCCGGTCGGGGATGTTTCCGAGCCGGTTTTGTCCCAGTTCGGTTATCATTTGGTGAAAGTTTCCGACCGTCGTCCTGATCCGGGAGAAAGACTTACGGCACATATTATGTTGATGTTGCCTTCAAATGCTTCAGATGAAGTAAAAAAAGAAAAAGAAAAGCAGATACGAGAAATATATCAGCAGATAATTCAAGGAGCTGATTTTGCCGAGTTAGCTAAAGAAAAATCTGAAGATAAAAATTCCGGTCAACGGGGAGGAGAGCTTCCTTGGATATCTACCGGACGCATTGTAAAAGAATATGAGGATGCCGCCTATGCATTGAAGAATAAAGGAGATGTATCTCAACCTGTTTTGAGCCCTTACGGATGGCATATTATTAAGTTGTTGGATACAAGGGGATTGAAGCCGTTTGAAGAATTGAAGCCCGATATTATGAGACGGATAGGGCGTGATGAAAGATCCAATAAAGGTCAAAAATCTCTGATCGAAAAGTTGAAAATTGAATATGCATTTAATATGAATGTTGGAGAGAAAGCAAAATTGGAAAAGTTTGCGGCAGAAACGAATCCTATGGATACATTGTTCTTGAATAATATCAGTAAAGACCAATCTGTGTTGTTTAGTTTGGACGGGAGAGACTGGACTGTAGCCGATTTGGGGAATTTTATGAAAAATTCGAAGTCTGCACAAGGCGCATTTCATGGTGATAATGTAGCCTATTTAAATAAACAAATAGATGCATTTGTCGATAATGAAATATTACATTACGAGGATACTAAGCTTGAGTTGAAATATCCTGAATTCAGGAATCTAATGAATGAGTACCGTGACGGAATACTTTTATTCGATATAAGTAATCGTGAAGTATGGGAAAAGGCGTCCAATGATGTTGCCGGATTACAGAAATATTTTAAAGCTCATAAAAAACAATATACTTGGGATCAGCCTCGCTATAAAGGGTATTTAGTACAATGCGATGATAAGGCTTTGGTAAAAACGATCAAGAAGAGAATTAAATCATTGCCTGCTGATTCTGTTGTTTTTTATATCAATAAAGAGTTTAATACCGACAGTATTAAACATGTAAAGATCGAGAAAGGGCTTTTCCAAAAAGGAGATAATAAAAAAGTTGATAATTTGGCATTTAAGGAAGGTGAATTATCTGTAGATGAAAAATTTCCGGTCGTTTTTATTGTTGGTAAAATGCTGAAGAAAGGTCCTGAAGCTTATACTGATATGAAAGGTCAGGTAACGGCTGATTATCAGAATTATCTTGAAAAGATATGGGTACAAAATTTGAATAAAAAATATCCGGTTGAAATAAATAAAGATGTTCTAAAAACAGTTAATGTGCAATAGAGTAAGCAGATTTCGTTGTATTTTTACCGATCAATTAGCTTTCTATGTAATGGGAAAAAACTATGTGGCATAAAATCGCTTTATCCTTATGGACTATGGCCGTCGTGTTTCTGTTCTTTTGCTGTAAAAAGAACTCTTCAGAGGAAAACGAAAAGGGTACTGTATTAGTCCGGATAGGTGATAAGGTTTTGACTCGCGGAGATTTAGAAAGGGAAATCCCTGATCGACTGAAGTCTAAGGATAGTGCTTTATTTGCAGATAATTTTATAAAGCGATGGGTAGATGATCAGTTACTTTATGAGGTTGCTTCCCGTAATATTCCGGATAAAGAGAATATCGATCGCATGGTGGAGCGTTATCGGCAGGAACTTGTGATATTTGAATATCAAAAGCATTTACTGAACGAAAAGTTAGACAAAGAGATCTCAGAGGAAGATATGAGCGTTTATTATGAGAAAAATCGTGATAAATTTAAATTGCATTCAGCGATAATCAAAGGGTTATTTTTGAAAGTTCCGGAAAATTCACCGCAGATTGCCCGTTTGAAAAAATGGTATAAATCAGTTACGCCCGAAGCGGTGGAAAATATAGAAAAGTACGGACTGCATAATGCCGTAATTTATGAATATTTTTATGATAAATGGGTATCTTTTGATGAAATAATGGATAATATTCCTTATTCTGTAGAACGTGAGGCGGATTTTCTTCGTACGCATAAGAATATCGAATTGAATCATAAGGGATATTGGTATTTTTTGAATATCAGCGATTATCAGCTCAAGGGAGGACAAATGCCCTTTGATTTTGCAAAAGCCCAGATAAAGGAAATTCTCATAAATCAGAAAAAGATGGATTTTCTTAAAGAGGTGAAAGAAGAACTATATAGGGATGCTCTTAAGGAGAAAGAGGTCGAATATTTCAATTGATGAAATAAATAAATTAATTAAAAAGAAAACGATGCGAAAATTTAGTAGTGTATTGTTGTTGACTTTGTTTTTCAGTTTGATCGGTGTTTCACTTCAAGCTCAAAATAATATAATAGACGAAGTCGTTTGGGTTGTCGGTGATGAGGCTATACTTAAATCTCAAGTCGAGGAGCAATACCGAAGCATGCAGTATGACGGACAGAAAATAGATGGAGATCCGTATTGTGTGATACCAGAGCAGATTGCGATACAAAAGCTCTTTATGCATCAGGCAAAGTTAGATAGTATAACCGTTTCCGATTCTCAGGTTTTTCAAGAAGTAGAACGTAAACTGAACTATTTTATCGCTAATATCGGATCAAAAGAAAAAGTAGAAGAATATTTCAATAAACCGATGAGCGAATTACGAGAGGAGATGGCCGAGATGGTACGAGAACAAGGAATTGTTCAGGAAATGCAGCGTCAGTTGGTCAAGGATATAAAAATAACACCTTCGGAGGTTCGCCGTTTTTTCTCCGGATTACCTTCAGATAGCATACCTTATATTCCTACTCAAGTAGAAGTGCAGATAATAACTATAAATCCGAAAATCCCACAACAAGAAATCGATAATATCAAGGCTCGTTTACGGGAGTACAGCGAACGGGTTACTAAAGGCGATACGGAATTTTCTACTTTAGCCATTCTTTATTCTGAAGATCCGGGTTCGGCGCGTATGGGTGGAGAATTAGGTTTTATGGGAAGGGCACAACTTGTACCAGAATATGCAGATGTCGCGTTTAACCTGAATGATCCGAAGAAAGTTTCTAAAATTGTAGAAACAGAATTCGGTTATCATATTATCCAATTGATAGAGAAAAGGGGTGATCGAATTAATACACGACATATATTATTGAAACCTAAAGTTTCTGAAAAGGAATTGAACAACTCGATTGTACGTCTGGATAGTTTGAGAAATGACATTACTTCCGGAAAGTTTAAATTTGAAGAAGCTGCCCAGTATTTGTCACAGGATAAAAATACACGCAATAATCAGGGATTAATGGTAAATTCTGAAAATGGAACTACAAAATTTCAGATGAGTGAATTACCTCAAGAAATTGCAAAAGTCGTAAACACGATGAATGCCGGCGATATATCCCAGCCGTTTATTATGATGGATCAGAAAAAGGGAAAAGAGGTTGCCGTTTTAGTAAAATTGAGATCCCGAGTAGAAGGGCATAAGGCTAATATGTCTGATGATTATCAGGCTTTGAAAGCAATTGTCGAACAAAATCGAAGAGAAGATTTGATAGAAAATTGGATTCGAAAAAAACAAAAAGAAACGTATATTCGTATTAAAGACGGCTGGCGGAATTGTGACTTTAAGTATGACGGCTGGATTAAGAAATAAAAATTAGAATAATAAGCCGATTGATGTTTGGTAATAGAAAATATTCATGGGTAAACAGGCATAAAATACTGATTGGTGTTTTATGCCTGTTAACTCTTTGTGTTTGGGCGGGACATCGGCCGGATGATCCCCCTATTGTCGTTAAGAAGACTCCTATAAAATCTGCCGTAGATGATCCTCAGAAAGTTTATTTGGAGTATGCGAACGAGTTGCAATTCGATAAAGATATTCATCCGGATTTTCAGATACTCAGAGGAGACGTTCGTTTTCGTCGGGGAGGAATGTATATGTTTTGTGACAGTGCTTATTTTTATGAGAAAACGAATTCTCTGGATGCTTTCGGAAATGTACGTATGGAACAAGGTGATACCTTGTTTGTATATAGCGATGTGATGTTTTATGACGGTATTGTGCAAGTTGCCCGTTTGCGCTATAATGTTCGTATGGAGAATAGGGATGTCGTATTGTTTACCGATAGCCTTAACTACGATATGCAGCCTAATATCGGTTATTATTTCGATGGCGGTAAGATTGTCGATACTGAGAATGAACTCAGTTCTATTTATGGACAGTATAGTCCGGATACGAAACAGGCGGTTTTTAATTTTGATGTACAACTGGTTAATGAGGAATATACGCTCTATTCCGATACGCTGGAATACAATACGAATACAAAAATTGCCGATATTATCGGACCTTCCGTAATGGTTTCGGATAGTAACGTTATATATTCTAAACTGGGATGGTATGATACGCATAACAATACTTCGATGCTTTTCGACCGTTCTATTATCGTAAGCAAAAGCCAACAGCTTACAGGTGATACTATTTTTTATAATCGGGCAGAAGGTTTCGGAGAAGTATTCGGGAATATGATTCTGAATGATACAATCCGAAGAATAACGATGGAGGGAAATTACGGTTTTTATGATGAAATAAAAGAAGCTTCGATGGCGACAGATTCGGCGAGGGTTATCGATTATTCCCAACCCGACACATTTTATTTACATGCCGATACGTTACGTTCCTCCGTATTATTGGACTCGACGCGTTTGATACGTGCATATTACGGAACACGTTTTTTCAGAAATGATATACAAGGTGTTTGCGATTCTATGGTGTACAAGACCAAAGATTCTGCCGTGTATATGTTTAAAAACCCGATTCTTTGGAATCTTGATTATCAAATATTCGGGGATACGATAAAGGTATATATGAATGACAGTACCGTAAGGTGGGCGCATGTACCGGCTTTTGCTTTTGCTACACAACAGAAGGATACGGCTTTTTTCGATCAACTTTCCGGGAAAGATTTGAAAGCCTTTTTTAAAGAAGGGAGATTAGACAAGGTGGATGTCAGCGGAAATGTACGGACTATTTTTTATCCTCAAGAAAGAGATTCAACATTTACAGGGCTGAATTATGCGGAAAGTAGTTTTCTTACAATGTATCTGAAGGATCAGAAGATGGATAAGCTGATTATGTATAACAAAGTGGATGGATCACTGACTCCGATACCTAAAATAACTCCGGCACAACTTTATTTGCCAGATTTTCATTGGTATGAAGAGATCCGTCCGAGAGACCCTGCAGATATATTCAGGAAGATAATTCGTAAGAAGAGTGAGATTCCGAAAAAGAAACGTCGTTTCAGTAATGAAATGTAACAGATAACAAGAAAAAGAGGTTGATATGAGTGATGTAATACAATTATTGCCAGATTCTGTTGCCAATCAAATTGCTGCGGGAGAGGTGATACAGCGTCCTGCTTCTGTTGTAAAAGAGTTGGTTGAGAATGCCATCGATGCCGGTGCTACTTTGATACAGATTATAGTCAAAGATGCCGGTCGTACCCTTATTCAGGTAATAGATAATGGTAAAGGTATGTCTGAAACAGATGCCCGGCTTTCGTTCGAACGTCATGCAACTTCTAAGATCCGCCAAGCTGGAGATTTGTTTTCTTTGCGTACAATGGGATTTCGGGGAGAAGCGTTGGCATCTATTGCTGCAATAGCTCAAGTCGAATTACGCACTCGTCGTACCGAAGATGAAGTCGGTACTGCGATTGCATTGGCTGCTTCGGTTGTAGAGTCTCAGGAGTGCGTCTCATGTCCTGTGGGGTCGAATTTTGCTGTAAAAAATATTTTTTATAATGTTCCTGCCCGACGGAAATTCTTGAAATCGAATCAAGTAGAGCTAAGTAATATTCTCTCTGAATTTGAACGTATCGCATTAATTAATCCCGAGATAGCATTCGAATTGGTTCATAATGATAATGAACTTTTTAATCTTCCGATTTCTAATTTCCGCCAACGTATCATTTCACTTTTCGGAAAGGGGATGAATCAGCAGCTTTTAACGGTAGAGGTCGAGACGTCATTGGTAAAAATATCGGGTTATATCGGTAAACCTGAAGCTTCTCGAAAACGGAATGCATTGCAGTATTTTTTTGTCAACGGGAGGTATATGCGCCATCCTTATTTTCATAAAGCCGTGATGCAAAGTTATGAGCAGTTGATACCGGTAGGAGAGATGCCTAATTATTTTATCAATTTAACTGTCGATCCGGCCTCCATAGATGTAAATATTCATCCGACGAAAACAGAAATTAAATTTGAGAATGAACAACCGATTTGGCAGATATTATCGGCTGCCGTGAAAGAGGCTCTCGGTAAGTTCAGTGCTGTACCTTCTATCGATTTTGATATGGAGGGAGCTCCTGAAATTCCGGTTTTTCATAAAGGGGATGCGGTAAAGCCTCCACAAACGGCTTTTACTCCCGGTTATAATCCGTTTAAGAGCGCTTCTTCAGCAGGAACTAAACGCCCTGATTATGATTGGAGTAAACTTTATTCAGGATTTGAATCGGCGAAAGATATACCTCGAAACTCAACAGAAGAAGAACCTCAGATATTTTCTTCGAAAGTTAATCGGTCTGTTGTTCCGGATCTGTCTTCTGCAGAAACTGTCCCTTCTGAAACAATTGCATCGAAGATAAATGATTCTGTTACTACAACCGTCGGAGGACAGTATCTTCAAGTGAAAGGTCGTTATATTATTACTTCTGTTAAATCCGGAGTTGTGATGATTGACCAGTACCGAGCCCATGTTCGTATATTATATGATCGTTATATATCGCATCTTCAATCTGGTCAAGGGGTTTCTCAACGGGTATTGTTTCCGGAGATGATTCATCTGTCCGCTTCGCAGGGAGCTATCCTTTCTGAGATTAAAGCAGATTTATATTCTTTGGGTTTCGACTTATCGGATATGGGGGGAGGTGCTTTCTCTATAAGTGGAATTCCGGGAGGAATAGAGGGTGTAGATGTCGTTGGATTATTGAATAAGATGATCGAGACCGCTTCCGAAAAAGGTGGAGATGTGAAATCAGATATTCATGAAGCTATCGCATTGACTTTAGCCGAATCTGCGGCGATTCCTTATGGGCAGGTTTTGTCACCTCTCGAAATGGAGCAGTTGGCCGATGATTTGTTCGCTTCTGCCATGCCGGGTTATACTCCCGATGGAAAAGCGACATTGACGATTTTTTCTGTCGATGAACTTCAGAAGCGTTTCAAGTAATTATTTATCGTATATCTCACAAGTTTCAAGCAATATTTTTAGAATTTCTTCCCGGAGAGATTTTGGGGCGAGGACTTCGACTGTCGGTGCGTATGATAATATTTCTTGTACCAAATCAAAAGTTATTTTTAACCTATATTGAAATACGGAGTAATTAATTCCTTTGGTTATTTCTTTTTGTGAGATGTGTAAGGGTAATTCCTTGAAATATTTTACTTGATTGCCTTTTACCTTTAACAGTACGGTCTCCGTAATACTTTCTCCGTGAATGATTCCGAAACAGTCTTTGAAATATTCTTCCGGTAAAAAATTTTGAGGAAGTTCAAATGTTTTGTCGGTCATCTGCATTACTTGTATCCGGTCGAGAGCGTAAATACGGATCATTTCGTGAAACGTAGAATATCCGATAATATACCATCTCTGTTTAAACAGTTTTACAAAATAAGGCTCTATATCAAAAGTTTCCGGTTCATTCTTGGTAAAAGACTGATAAGTAACAGAAATTCTTTTTCCATCTCGCATTGCTTCTATGATCGGAGTTAGATATTTTTGTCCAGAGGGAACATTCTCTAATAAAATACGGTTTTGTAATTTATATTTCTCATTAATGAGATTGTTGACGGTAAAAGTATTCAGCAACCAGTTTCGCAATGTTCCTTTTGAGAGTTGGTCGGCATCTTCTATGTAATACTCATGAGTACTTTTGTTACACTCGATATTGATGTCGAACAAATCTTGTATGGCTTCTCGGTGATTATGAAATGTTCGAAGAGGAATTGGCTTTCCTTCCGAAAAATCAGTTTGCATCCATTTGCCATTAATCTCTTTAAAAGACAATTTTCCGTTTCTGTATATTGTATCTACCAGCCAGATATAACGGTTAAAAAGATTCTTAGCCATTGGTCGTCAGCTTATTTGTTTTCTCTGTTTTTCATTATCATCGGCATGTTATCGGTAGCCCAGTTGACCAGACCTTCTATGTGGGGAATTAAGCTGTAGCCTCTTTCTGTCAGCATGTATTCTACTCGGGGAGGAATTTCCGCATATATTTTTCTGGAAATTAATCCGTCTGTCTCGAGAGATCGAAGAGTTACGGTAAGCATACGTTGCGAAATATCCCCGATACTTTTTTGAATATCCGAGAAACGCATGGTTTTATTTGCATTCAAAGTTATCAATATTAAAGTTGCCCACTTGCTGCTCAAATGACTTAGTATGTCTCGTATCGGGCAAATACCGGTCGGATGAAAATTTTGCATTTTTTAATATTCTCTATTCGTTTGTTTTTCAATAATTGTTACATAAATGTAACTATCTAATTTATAGGTACGTTCTTGTCCTCTTAATAGATATTGCTTATTTTTACAAAACAAAAATAATAAACTTACTAATAATAACTATTGTATTATTTATAAATATTGATGATTATGAAGAAAAAAGTTGCAGTATTAGCGGTCGATCCGGTTAATGGAGCTGGTTTGTTTCAGTATCTTGAAACTTTTTATGAAAAAGGGATTTCTTATAAGTTATTTGCCGTGTCAGATAATAAGAATATACGCACAAATTCCGGAATTACTTTATTAACCGATGATTTAATTGCTAATCTGAAAGATCATGCTGAAGAATTTGATGCATTATTGTTTTCGTGTGGTGATGCTGTTCCCGTTTTTCAGCAGAATGCAAACCAAGATTATAATATTGATTTATTATCGGTTATCCGGGAATTTTCAGATAAGAATAAGTTAATGATAGGGCATTGTGCTGCGAGTTTGATATTTGAAATAGCCGGAATTACAGAAGGAAAGAGATTAGCCGTTCATCCATTAGCCAAACCGGCAATTCAAAAAGGTATAGCTACCGATGATGCCGTAACGATTGATGGGCACTTTTATACTGCGCAAAATGAACATGCGATACCGCAGCTTATGCCGAAACTTCTTGAAGTTTTACAATAAATTTTTTCATGGTAAAGGGGAGTAGATAATCAATCTGTCTCCCCTTTGTTATTTATAACTATATTATCTGTTTGCTAAAAATAAAAAAGGACTGTCGCCGCCCGATTGCGATGAAAGTCCGCCTTTAGTTGATTGAGAATTTTTAAATTGCAGTTTCCTGCTTTTGAGTTAATACTCGGAGCTTTGCATTTAATTCTTGACATTTAGCTCCATTTTTGACCGCTTGATAGCGTTGAATTTGATATCGCAACATAGCGATTTCTTCGTTTACAGATTTCATTGTTTTCATCTTTTTTTTGTCTTTCCGGATTGAAAGACGATTTTTTATTCTAATTTCTACATTGCAAATATACGAATAATAGTTTGATAAATATGTTTTATAACATAAAAATGATAGATTTATAATATTGTTTAACAGAATTGTTTATTTATTATAAGTTTATTCATTAAGAGATAAACTCAAAAAATAGATGAATATTTTTTGTGCAAAATTTTAGATAGCTTCTAAACAAATTCTAAAATAGATATTGGTATAAAAATATATTTCTCTTTTTTATATTGTCCTAATATGAATAAATAATTACATTTTTATGGTGTAAAACTCGCTATTTATGGTATTTTATTCATATAATATGATAAAATGTATATGATAAGTTTTGAGGTTAAGATAAAATGGTTACTTTTGCACAGTTTTTAATTAAGTGTGCAAAAGTAAAAAACATTTATATGTCTAAGACTCGTGAGATGTTGGTGGATGTGGCACGTCAATTATTTGCTAAGTCGGGGTTGGAAAATACTACGATGAATGACATTGCCATTGCATCTCGTAAGGGAAGACGAACTCTTTATACGTATTTCAAGAATAAGAACGAGATTTATTGGGCAGTAGTAGAATCGGAACTCGCACATTTATTGCAACGGCTTAAAGACATTGCCAATAAAGATCTTCCTCCTGAAGAAAAACTTACTAATTATATTCTTACCAGACTTGAAGCAGTCAAGGAAACCGTTTTGCGTAATGGTACTTTGAAAGCTGAGTTTTTCAGGGATATTTGGAAAGTAGAACAAGCTCGTAAGAATATCGATATGCACGAAGTTGTGTTGCTAAAGGGGATTTTGAAGGAGGGTGTCGATAGAGGAGATTTTAGAATTACCAGTGTTTCTGCAACAGCGACGATATTGCATTATGCTCTGAAAGGTTTAGATGTGCCTTATATACGAGATAATTTTACCGAAATGGGTTTGGAAAGGCTTCGGGTAAAAGAATATATCGCAGATCTTGTGTTGTATGGAATCAAGAAATAAAGCAACAAAATTAATAAATTACTAATTTAAAATTGTATGTATATTAATGCGACCGGGTATTATATCCCTACAGAAAGAGTGTCTAACGATCATTTTTTTGAAATTAACGGGTTAACCAGTGACTGGATATTACAGCGAACGGGTATAAATACGCGATCTAAAGCCGGAGAAGGAGAAAATTCCGATACAATGGGGTTAGAAGCAATACGTGCTGCCATACCGTATCTCCCGTATGATATAACGGATGTTGATTTGATTGTTTCTGCATGCTATTCTCCTCGTGATACGGTAGCTACTTTGGCCCATGTTGCCCAACGTGAATTTAAGATAGAAAAGGCGAAAGCTTTGTATATATCATCGGCTTGTTCCTCATTCAGTAATGCACTTGAGGTTGTTGAGGGCTATTTTGCTATGGGAAAAGCAACTAAAGCTTTGATCGTTTGTTCAGAGCATAATACATATTATAGTAATGAAAGTGATCCTAAATGCGGACATTTATGGGGAGATGCTGCAGTCGCTCTTTTTGTTTCTAAAGATTTGCAGAAAGAAGGCGAAGCAGAGATAACCAGTATTTATACTCGAGGTTTGGGGCATATCGGTAAAGGCCCGGATGCTGTGCATTTAAAACCGAAAGAGGACGGAATTACAATGCCTGAAGGTCGTGATGTGTTTATGCATGCTTGTAAATATATGGTTGAAGTTCTTGAGCATTTGACTTCGGATAACCAGATGTCGATTGAAGATTTGAATTATATTATATGTCATCAGGCAAATATGCGTATCGTAGCGAATGTTGCCCACCAGTTGAAGCTCGGGGAAGACCGTTTTCTGAATAATATCCGGGAATTGGGAAATACCGGTTCGGCAAGTGCTATGCTGGTTTTGGCGCAGCATATCCATGAAATGAAAAAAGGAGATAAGGCCGCTGTCACTGTTTTTGGCGGAGGTTATTCAAGTGGCGGATTTTTAGTGAAATTTTGATTTTAATCTATTTAATAAGATAACTTATGAAATTATTACAAGGAAAAGTTGCCGTTATTACAGGTGCGGCTCGCGGAATAGGCAAAGCAATTGCCATCAAATTTGCAAATGAAGGTGCAGATATTGCATTTACCGATTTGGCTATTGATGATAATGCAAAAGCTACCGAAGCTGAAATAGCAGCTTTAGGTGTAAAGGTAAAAGGGTATGCTTCGAACGCTGCGAATTTTGAAGATACACATAATGTCGTTACTGAAATTGTAAAAGATTTTGGACGTATCGACATTTTGGTCAATAATGCAGGAATTACCCGGGATGGTTTGATGATGCGTATGTCAGAAGCTCAATGGGATATGGTGATCAATGTGAATCTGAAATCTGCATTTAATTTTATACATGCGGTTTCCCCTATTATGATGAAGCAAAAGAGCGGAAGCATTATAAACATGTCTTCTGTTGTAGGTGTATCGGGCAATGCCGGACAATGCAATTATTCGGCGTCTAAAGCCGGTATGATCGGTTTGGCTAAATCCATCGCAAAAGAACTTGGTTCTCGCGGTGTCCGTGCCAATTGTATCGCTCCGGGATTTATTATTACCGATATGACGGGTGCGTTATCTGACGAAGTGAAAGAAGCTTGGGCAAAACAAATTCCTTTACGTCGTGGTGGCACTCCTGAGGATGTTGCCAACGTATGTACTTTCCTTGCTTCCGACCTTTCTTCATACGTTACCGGACAAGTTATTCACTGTTGTGGCGGTATGAATATGTAAAGAATATTTTACAACATATATTCAGAAGGTAAAAGAATCATTACGATTCTTTTACCTTCTGTTTTTTTATCCCTATCTTTGTTTCATATCTAATGTGTATTTTTATTTTATGACAGTATTGTATGAAGATAATCATTTGATTATTGTAAATAAAACAACATCGGAGATCGTACAGGGCGATAAAACCGGTGATGTACCTTTGTCCGAAATATTGAAGTTATGGCTGAAAGAGAAATACAATAAACCCGGAAATGTATTTGTCGGTGTAACTCATCGTCTCGATCGTCCGGTGAGCGGATTAGTAGTTTTTGCCAAAACAAGCAAAGCTCTGACACGGATGAATGAGATGTTTCGCAATAATGAGGTGAAAAAAAAATATTGGGCGATAGTAAAAAATCGTCCGCCGAAAGACTCGGATGAGATTACTCATTATATTGTGAGGAATGAGAAAATAAACAAGTCGGTCGCATGGGATAGAATGAAGCCCAATGCTAAAGAAGCTGTTCTTGCATACCGGATAGTTGCTCATAGCGATAAATATTATTTATTGGAAATAGATTTGAAAACAGGAAGACACCATCAGATTCGATGCCAATTGTCTAAGATAGGGTGTCCTATAAAGGGTGATTTGAAATATGGGGCCGAGCGATCCAATCCGGACGGAGGCATTAGTCTGCATGCTCGTCATATTAAATTTATTCATCCGGTATCTAAAGTAGAAATTGATATAACAGCCCCAGTTCCGGATAATAATCTTTGGAGAGCTTTTGAAGAGTTGGCAGAATCGTCTTCAAGATAAAAAGTATACACACACTAATTATTTTATATTATGAAAACACACTTTAAATTTACGATAATGTTTTTGATTATCGTATTCTCCTTTGCCGGATTGTCGGCGCAGACCTTTATCCATCCCGGTATCGATATGTGTCGGGAAGATCTTGAGTTAATGAAAAGTAAGACATTGGTCGGAGAGCAGCCTTGGCGGAGTGCTTTTGAGCGTTTGAAAACAGAAACACCGCTTTCTTTTGAAGTTAAGACTTATGCACATGTTATCAGTGGGCCGTACGGAAAACCGGATATTGGAGGATCTGATCTTTCTAAAGGAGCTGTGATGGCTTATAACTGTGCTGTTCTGTGGTATATTACAGAAAACAAGGCATACGCTGAAAAAGCGGTGGAAATTATAGAGAAATGGTCTGAATCATTGCGTAGTCTGGATGAAAATAATGCTAAGTTGCTGGTGGCTCTTTCCGGATATAAATTTTGTAATGCGGCTGAAATTTTAAGATATACTTATCCGGGCTGGAATGAAAATCACACGGCGGCTTTTACCGAAATGATAATGAGCGTGTATTATCCGTTACTGAGATTCTATTTCCCTCAGGCAAACGGAAACTGGGATGGCGCGATTATGCATACTTTATTGTCGATCGCTGTTTTTACCAATGATCGGCCTCTTTTCGATAATGCAATTTATCATTACTTGCATGGACGAGCAAACGGCAGTTTGATTAAGTATATTTTCCCGAATGGACAATGTCAAGAGACTACTCGGGATCAAGGACACGTACAAATGGGGCTTGGAGAATTTGCCGGAGCTGCTCGTATTGCCTATACACAAGGGGTTGATCTTTTTTCTGCTGGCGATAACCGTTTGGCATTAGGGTATGAATATACTTCTCGTTTTCTTTTAGGAGAAAATATTTTCTCTTACGGAGAACCTTCTCATCGTGATAAGGACTTACGAAACGATTACGGAATAGAATATGTCTATCAGCATTATAAAGCACAGGGAATAGATATGCCTTATACTCGGACTGTCTGTGACAAAGTACGAAATAAATCTTCATTAATATTACTTACGGCTTTTCGTGCGGCTTTTCAGGGAAGAACACCCGAACAGAGACCTTTAATGTACAGTGAAGTTGCTTATCCTGCGGGAGCGTTAAGAATATCGGATACTAAAATACCGGAAGATGCGATTATCGTATCACCCGGCGATTCGTTACAACAAATATTAGATGATGAGGCAGGACATAAATGCACCATTTTTTTGAAAGCCGGAGAATACATGATAGATAAAACTTTGAGAATACATTCGGGAACACGTTTGATCGGAGAAGGAACGAAAACCGTTCTTATGTTTACATCTTCTGTACGAACTGCGGCGATTATGGCTGCAACTCCTGATATGAGCGATGTCGTTATTGAAAATTTGATAATAGAAGGTGCTCGGGAACATGATGCCGGTTTTGATCCCAATTCGGGACGTTTTGAACGGCAGAAACGTTATGCAAATAATTTGGCCGGAATTTCTTTCCGTAGTGAAAAAAATTATAAACTTTCCGGGATAACATTGAGAAATCTTTCTGTAATTAATTTTTCTCGTACGGGAGTATATATTTCAGGCGCAAAAAATGTGAAAATAGAAGCTTGTGATTTTACTGAAAACGGAACATTCGTCGTACCGGGTCCGAGACTCCAGCATAATTTATTGTTGCAGCGTGTTGAAGGTGGAATTGTGCGAGACAGTCGTTTCGATACCTCTTTGCATGGAGCTGGTGTTGTGTTGGATCATTGCCGTTCATTAGATTTGAAAGATTGTGAAGTAGCCCGGAATGCATGGCATGGAATTTTATTGTCCGAATGTTCCGGCATAGATATTTCGGGAAATTTGATAGAAGGAAATGATGGCAGTGGAGTTTTATCGGAATTTTTATATAAAGGATCGAGCAATCTCAAAATTCGGAAAAATCAGATTCGTTATAATAATGGATACGGAGTTGAGGCTTTTGCCGTTAAGAAACTTTCTGTATCAGGGAATTGCTATGATCGTAATGGTAAATCGGAAGATCAGGAACATGTATGTCCGGATCTTACTTTGCAAATGGAAAAGATTTCGGCTGATTGAATAGAAAAATGAGTATAATATATGTTTAAACAAATTTTTAAAACCCGTCTAAATTTTGCTCTGGTTAGTTTTTAGAGTTTCTTTTGAGGATGATAGTGGGCTATCTGACGAGTGAAAATGGGAAAATAATCTGGTAATATTTTTTTATTGGAGAATTTAGACAGTTTTTTTAGAATAAGTATTTAAATTTTATTGCTATGAAAAAATGTATTTATATTTTATGTAGTTTGAATTTACTGTTTAATTTAGGTTGTACTATAAGGAATGCAACAAATAAGCTTATAAAAGTACCTATTCCTGAAAGAGCAGAAGGGCAGGCAGATGTATTGGAGTTAACAGCACCTAAATTGGATACAGTTCGTGTCGGTTTTATCGGATTAGGTATGCGTGGAATAAGTGCTGTTGAGCGTTTTATCCATATTCCTGGTACAAAGATTGTTGCTTTATGCGATATTCGCCCTGAGTGTGTTGATAAGTCACAGAAAGTTTTGATTGATGCTGGACTTCCAAAAGCTGTAACTTATACAGGAAATGAAGAAGCATGGAAAAAGTTATGTGAGAGGAATGATATTGATTTGGTGTATATTGCAACCGATTGGAAACATCATGCTCCGATGGCGATCTATTCTATGGAGCAGGGAAAACATGCTGCTGTAGAAGTACCGGCAGCTATGAATATGGAAGAGATATGGGATATTATTAATACTTCTGAAAAGACACGAAAGCATTGTATTCAACTGGAAAATTGCGTTTATGATTTTTTCGAGCTTACGACATTGAATATGGCTCAGCAGGGAGTTTTTGGAGATATTCTTCATGTAGAAGGTGCTTATATCCATAATCTTGAAGAATTTTGGTCGTTGTATTGGAATAATTGGCGTTTGGATTATAATCGGAATCATAGGGGAGATGTGTATCCTACTCATGGCATGGGACCGGCTTGTCAATTACTTGATATGCATCGAGGAGATAAAATGAATATTCTTGTAGCCATGGATACAAAAGCATTTGCTGCTCCTGCATATATAGAAAGAGAATCAGGGGAAAAGGTAGAGAATTTTAAAAATGGCGACCATACGATGACGATGATACGGACAGAAAAGGGGAAAACGATTCATATACAGCATAATGTTGTTAGCCCTCGTCCATATAATCGCATGTATCAACTTACCGGAACAAAAGGATTTGCCAATAAATATCCGGTTGAGGGTTATGTGTTGGAATCGGGACAGATTCTATCGGGTGTTGTTCCGGATCATGAAGATTTTTCTGGACACAGTTTTGTTTCGGATGAAGTAAAAAATACATTGATGCAAAAATATAAACATCCTATTCAGATCGAACTTGAGAGAGTTGCCAAAAAAGTAGGTGGTCATGGAGGTATGGACTATATTATGGACTATCGTTTGATATATTGCCTTCGGAATGGCTTGCCTCTTGATATGGATGTTTATGATTTAGCTGAATGGTGTTGTTTAATTCCTTTAACTGAAATTTCCATTGAGAACAACTCTGCTCCGGTAGAAGTTCCAGACTTTACCAGAGGAGGATGGAATAAAGTGAAAGGATTTCGCCATGCTTTTGTTCGTTAAAGTTTTTTATTTGAGAAAAATAATAAATCGTTCTTGTGTTTAGTAAGATTTGTATATCTTTGAAAATTCTATTCATTTTATTAAAATTAAATAGTCATGTTAAGTAAAAAGATTGAGGAAGCTTTAAATGCTCAGGTAAATGCGGAGTTTTGGTCTGCATATCTTTATTTGTCTATGTCCACCAATTTTGCAGTAAAAGGAAATCCCGGATTTGCGAATTGGTTTGAAACTCAGTTTAAAGAAGAGCAAGATCATGCGTTGATTTTTACCAAATACATTCTTTCTCGGGGTGGAAAAGTAACATTAGCTCCTATTGCTGAGGTAAAGACCGAATGGGATACTCCTTTGTCTGCTTTTGAAGATACTCTTGCTCATGAACAGAAAGTGACTTCTATGATCAATGATTTGTATGCTTTGGCTACAGCAGAAAAGGACTATGCGACTCAAAGTATGTTGAAGTGGTTTATCGATGAACAAGTAGAAGAAGAAGAAACGGCTCAAGGTATTATTGACAGTCTTAAAATGATTAAGGACAATGGATTCGGTATCTATACTTTAGATAAGGAACTCGGTGCTCGTACTTATACACAGGCTGCTCCGTTAGCCGGGAAATGATAAATTCGGTTAGGTTATTATAAAAGGGAAACAGATTTTTGTCTGTTTCCCTTTCTGTATTTATAGTGATATTTTTCAGTTCTGATTTTCATTTAAAAGAAGATTACATACATGTGTGACGATGTACGGTTTCCATTTCGCAAGCATTTCATCATAAGTTTCATTTTCTTCGAGTAAAATATTTTGACACATGTTTTTTGTTGAGAATGGCATTGTCAATAACGAATAAAATGTGAGAAACAGAAAGCGCATGGGAACAGTTTTGAGTTTCCCTTTTTTCATTTCGTTTTGCAATCCGTTTCTTATCGTATCGAAATAGTGGACAGAGTGCATTTCAGTTATAGTTTTAGAAAAGTAATCGAAATCGCGATGCATCTCTTTCATTATAAATATAGGTAGATTAGGATTGGCTTTAAATACTTCGTAGTAAGCATCTACGACTTTTCCTATACGTTCTCCGATCGGTGTGTCTTGTTGTAATATTATATCCTGAACTTTGGGTATCAAAGATTTTACAATCGATCCGAACACGGCTTGGAACATTTTATCTTTTGTCCGGAAGTAGTAATGCACTCCGGGTCGATTTATTCCTACCTTTGTCGCAATGTCGCTCATGCTGGTCTCTGCAAAGCCATTTTCAATAAACAGCTCTTTGGCAGCTTCTATTATTCTTGTTTCCAAATCTTCGATTTTTTTATTTTCTATCATGATTGTAGTTATTTTTTTAAATTATCAATAAAAAGGAGTATTCGGTTTCTTATGTTGACATCGCTGACGCCGCTATCGAAATCTAAAGATAAAAGATTTATTTCTGGATATAAATCTTTTATTCGTTTTTCCATTCCTTTTGCCACGATATGGTTGGCAATGCAACCAAAAGGTTGTAAACTTATAACATGTTTTACTCCTTGTTTGACCATTGAGAGAATCTCTCCGGGTAGTAACCACCCTTCACCGAATTGAGCGCAAAGCGATATCACTTTGTCGGCTTCTTCTGCTTTGGAAAAAATACTTTCGAATGACGTGAAATAACGGAATTGACGACTGACGGTATTTGCTCGATCTATTTGTTTTTTTACCTTATTATATATCCAATGAATAACAATATCCGGCAAAATTTTTTTTGAAAGTTTATTGTTTTGATTGACTTTTGTGTTTACAAAACTCTGCATAAAAAAATCTGTCAGAAGCGGAGGAATTATTTCTATACCCTGTTCTGTCAGCCATGACGTAATATTCTTTTGAGCAAACGGGTTGAATTTCAGATAAATTTCACCTACTATACCTATTTGAGCCGTATCCTTTTCTAAAATGATCTTATTGAAAGCTTGAGCTGCAGATGAAAGTAGATTCCAGATTTCATTTACACTGTTTTTTCGGATAGCTTTTGTAGCTGCATTCATGTAATGGTCGAGTAGGTGAGCTGCCATTCCTTTTTCTTTTTCGCGAATAACCGATGCATAGTAAAATTTTGCCAGACAGTCGCTGTATAACAATGATGCAACAACAATCGGGAGGACTTTTACCCAATTGATTTTAAAGCCGGGTTGGTTATTATTTATACCCGAATTGGCTGTGATCGATATGACCGGGACATCTTTAAATCCGGATTCTGTCAGTGCCCTTTTAATAAGAGAAATGTAATTGGATGCTCTGCATTGTCCTCCGGTTTGAGTAATTGCAACGGCTGTATTTTGAGGGTCGTATTTCCCTGTTTTGAATGCTTTTACAATATCTCCGACAATAAGTGTAGCAGGATAACATACTTCGTTATTGGCGTATTTTAATCCCCATTCACATGATTGTGAATCACTGACAGGAAGGTTATCGACATCATAACCGGCAAGCCCCATGAGTGGAGGTATTAGTGGCGAAATAAAAGGGGTGAAAAAAGGTGCTATGATTTTTCGGTATTTATCTTTTTTTCTGAATATGGGAGTTTGCATAAATGGCAACGTCTCGTTTTCCTGTGTTTTTTGCATCGAGAGCTTTAAACTCTCTATTACCGATCGTACACGTAATTTGAGTGAGCCGAGATTGCTCACATCATCGATCTTCAGTAATGTCAGAGTCTTTCCGTGACGTTTTAACAGATTGTGTGTCTCGTCGGTTAAAAAAGCATCCGGTCCGCATCCAAAAGAGGTCATTTGCATGAATTGGATGTGCTTATCTTGTTTTGCCGCCCATTCGGCAGCTTTTAAGATACGGTTGGTATACGCCCATTGAGAAATGAAATTTACATCGTTTATTTCAATGTCGAGACCTCGTACAATGTCTTCTGTTATCACATCAGCTCCCATTGCGGAGATCATATCCGAAAGCTTGTGTTGGATCAGCGGATCGGTATGGTACGGTCTGCCGGCAAGAAGAACGGTCAGCTTTCGTTTGTCTTTATTCTGTTCCAGTATATCCCTATTATATTTTGTTATTTCTGCCTCATATTCGTTCGATGCGGCTATTGCTTTTTCAAAAGCTTTTTTGATGACGGAACGGGTTATGCCGAATTGTTCCAGATATGCGGTACACTGTTTGAAGAGCAGCTGCTTGTTTTTGAAAGTTATTACAGGAGAATCTATCGGAATATTGTCATGTTGCGCCCCTTTTATGACTTCGGTATATCCTGACACGATGGGACAATTATAACTGTTTTGTCCCCCATCAAGTTTCTCATATACGACGAAAGGCATGAAAATCCGATTGACTTTTTGGGAAATTAGATTTTTGATATGACTGTGCGTCAGTTTTGCCGGGAAGCAGATATTATCGGACATGACCTGTTTTGCGCTTGCTTCATAATCGGCAAACGTGGAAGCGTCAGAAAGTATGACATTGATATTGCAGTGTGTAAAAAGTGTATACCAAAAAGGATACTCTTCATACATATTGAGACCACGAGGTATTCCGATTGTTGTTACGGGAAGGTCGACATTGACTTTACGGTCGAAGAGCAGCTCCAGTTTGCGTGTATATGCATTGACTCCGTGTTCGGCTTTTTGTCCCTTATTTGTAAATACCTTTTCGCAACGATTTCCGGAAAAATAATGATTGCCATTATTAAAACGATATATTGTGACTAAACATCGGTTTTCGCATCCGTGACATTGTTGTTGGTATGTAGTATAGTCAGAGTTGTCGATAATTTCTTCAAGAGGTATAGCATTATCCTGTTTTTGTTGTGCATAAAGAGCACAGCCTATAGCTCCCATCAATTCAGGATGATTGCAACGAAATACTTCGTGTCCCGTCAGTTTCTCAAATGCGTGCACTACTGAGTCGTTTTTCATAGTACCTCCTTGCACCACAATATGTTTGCCGAGTTCTTCCGTACTTTTTAAACGTAGGACTTTATAGAGACAATTTTTAACTACCGAATAGGATAGTCCGGCGGCTATGTCACTTATCGTAGCTCCTTCTCGTAAAGCTTGTTTTACTTTAGAATTCATAAACACAGTACAGCGAGTGCCGAGATCATAAGGTGATGTCGCTTCACAGGCTTTTCGAGAAAACTCATCTATACTGTACCCTAATGATTTTGAAAATGTTTCGATGAAAGAGCCGCATCCTGAGGAGCAGGCCTCATTTATTTCCATACGGTTTATTACACCATCATTGATAAATATCGCTTTCATGTCTTGCCCTCCGATATCGAGAATAAAGGATACTTTGTCTGTAATATGCCGGGCAGCCATGTAATGGGCAATAGTTTCTATAATACCGTAGTCGAGATGAAATGAAGCTTTTAGCAGATCTTCACCGTAGCCCGTTGAACAACTTCCGGTTATGACGATTTCTGCCTTAGCCTCTTTACATTTATCTTGAAACAATCTTAATCCATTCTGTACGGTAGCGATCGGATTACCATCATTGTTATGATAATAATGAAAGACTATCTCGCCATGATTATTCAGTGCTACGATTTTTGTAGTTGTAGAACCCGAGTCGATACCGAGTGTTACTTCTGTTTTACCATGAACTAATGTCGCTTCTTTTATTTCGTAACAAGACATTCTTGATTTCCAAGATTTATAGTCTTCTTCATCTTTAAATATCGGCTCTAACCCTTTGGCAATCGTAACAGTATTATTCAGTCCTTTTTGTATATTTTCAATTAGTAAAGATAATTTGATCGCTTTATTTTTATCTGCAGAAAGGGCAGCTCCTAACGCAGGAATTAAATGGCTGTCTTGCGGTATGACAATGTCGGCATCTGTTATTTTAAGGTAGTCTTTAAATGCTTGTCGCAGTGCCGGTAAAAAAGTGAGTGGCCCGCCGCAAAATAATACAGGCGTTTGTATATCGCATCCATGAGCCAGTGTGACAATGACCTGTACGGCTACGGCATGAAATATAGAAGCGGCAATATCTTCTTTGTTCACGTTTTTTGCTATCAGATTTTGTATATCGGTTTTACTGAATACTCCGCAACGTGAAGCTATCGGATAAACGTTCTTTGCTTTTATTGCCAGTTGGCTCAATTCTTCAGTGGGCACTCCGAGAAGGATTGCCATTTGGTCTATAAAAGCCCCTGTTCCTCCGGCACAGTTACCGTTCATTCTTAAATCTGTCGCTTTACCTTCGTTAAAGAACACGACTTTGGCATCTTCGCCTCCGATGTCTATCATTGATTTTACATCGGGATAGTATTTTTGTACGACTTTAGTTGCCGCTATTACTTCTTGTATGAATGGAAATGAACATTTTTCAGATACTCCCATACCTACCGAACCGGTAATATTAATCGTCACTTCTACATCATCGATTTGAGATTGTAAATTCTTCATGAACGATATAAGCAAATCTTTTACTTTGGCGTTATGCCGTTCGTATGCGGAAAATATAATTTTGTCATGCTCATCGAGTACGACAATCTTGGCCGTTGTAGAGCCTATATCTATGCCAATTTTAATCATTTGTGTTTTATATATTGTTTTACACTATTGTCAAACGCAAAAGTAAAACTAATATGATGAGATTAGAAAAATAGTTGAAAATAAATAACTATTATTGATGTTCTTTAATAAAATTCGGAATGTAGCAGGACGAAAATTGATGATTGAAAGTGCTGATAATCTTTGTTTGCTGTAAAATTTAGATAAACTCTTAAAAGGATTGTATAAATACCGTTTGAAGAGAATAGAGAAAAAATTGATATTGGATTTAAAAAAGGATGGTTTTGTAATATTGGTGGAATTGTTTTATAAAAATATTACATTACATCTTATTAGTTGATTCTATTTGTAAAATATACTTTATTCATTGATTAAGTTTATTATCATTTACTTGCATATATATATAAATTTTGCGAATATTGCGTATAGATTGTACATGTAGTAATCGGGTATCAGATTTCTATTTTGTAATTTTGCCGACAGATCAATTAGGATAATTTAATTCATTTATTTTTTTATGAAGATAGAAAATGATAAAATAGATGAGAAATCTTCTTTGGATAGGAGACAGTTTATTAAGAAAACATTGTTCTCTATACCTATACTTACCTCTATATCGATAACTACGCTGCTTACTTCTTGTGAAAAGGATACAGAAGATTTAAGTTCTGGTGGAGGTGGAAGCCATCTTGGTTGTAATAATTCATGCAGCTCCTCTTGTAGCGGAGATTGTTCTTCGGGCTGTGGTGGAGACTGTTCTAATATTTGTACGGCGACATGTGGTAATAATTGCACGAGTGGATGTATTGATGCGTGTACAGCAACATGTGGTAATTCTTGTTCTAATACCGGATTAAAAAGCAGTATAGAGCAGTTTGGTTGCGGGCTACCTCCGGGATGTAGCAGTTCTTGCAGTTCAGGATGTTCTAACGCTTGTAGTAAAGCTTGTAGTGTGGGTTGTATGGGGGCATGTAGCAGTAGTTGCGGCGGCGCTTGCTCGGGGACTTGTAGTACTCAGTGTTCGGGAAGTTGCAAAGGTTCTTCTACTTCCAGCGGCTGTAGTGGATGTTCTGCCACTTGTAGTGGGACATCAAGATCCAGCACATGTTCTACTTGCGGTTCGGGATGTGCGAATAGTTGCATAGCAGGATGTGGTGCTTGTGGAAAAAGTTGTACTACCGGTTGTGATAATACGTGCCGTTCGGGATGCGATACCCAGTGTTCACTTAATTGTGCTTTTTATTAATCAGTATGGTACAGGAAGAAAGCCAACGTGAATGGATAAAAGGGAATGCCCGGCATATAACTTTTATCGTAACGGAAAATTGCCAGTTGCGCTGTAAGTATTGTTATATAACAGGAAAAAACAGCATTAAGAAAATGTCGTTTGATATTGCTGCTAAATCTGTGGATATGATACTTGATATGCCGCAGTTGGTGTTTGGAAATGAGGGTGTCGTATGGGAATTTATAGGGGGAGAGCCTCTTATGGAAATCGATCTGATCGATCGTATCTGTGATTACATCAAAATTAGAATGTTTGAAATGAATCATCCTTGGTTCAATTCTTATCGAATAAGTATATCGACTAATGGACTGTTATATAGTTCTCCCAAAGTCCAAAAATTTATAGAGAAAAATAGCAAGCATCTGAGTATAGGTATATCTATAGATGGAAATAAGGAGAAACATGACAATCAGCGAATATTTCCGAACGGTGAAGGTTCTTATGAAGAAGTGTTGAGGAATGTGAAACTTTGGTTGGAGCAATTTCCTGAAGCAACGACAAAAGCTACGATTTCTCATGATGATCTTCCGTATGTCAAAGATAGTGTTTTGCATTTATGGAGTATCGGTATAAAGTATGTGAATATGAATACTATTTTTGAGAATTGTTGGGAAGAGGGCGATGATCTTATTTTTGAGAGGCAGTTAACCGAACTTGCGGACGAAATAATAGCAAATAAGTATTATAATAATTTTTATTGTTCTCTATTTGATCGGAGTTTAAGTGAACCGGTAATAAAAGACGGTAACGATTCGAACTGGTGTGGTGCAGGTAAAATGATTGCGGTGGGATGTGATGGCGGTTTTTATCCTTGTATTCGATTTATTGATTATTCTTTAAATAATAAACCCGGATTAAAGATCGGGGATTGTAAAACGGGTATTGATAGAAATCTGTTACGGCCGTTTGAAACATTACGAAAATCGACGCAAAGTAGTATGGAGTGTATGGACTGCGAAGATAGCAATGGATGCGCTTGGTGTCAGGGAGCTAATTATGATTTTGCTGATTCGGACACAATTTTTCAGCGAGCTACTTATATTTGTAAAATGCATAAGGCTCGTGTCCGGGCTAATAAATACTTTTGGAATAAACTGGACAGAATTGAAAATGGAAAATAGTAAGTTGGAATCTGTCGTTATTGTTACAGACGATATTGCTCCGTCTTTTTGTTATTACGATAGCAAAACAAAAATGACCGGATTGATGCCGATTGACGTATTGAAAGATAGTATAAATTTTTGTGAAGAGGCAGGATATGCGGCAACGGTCTTGTATAGTGCCAGAATATCAGAAGAACATTTGAAGCTTTTGGCTGGTTTTGCTCATATAAAAGTGCTGGATATAGATACTCTGAAGTTTTGTTTACCAGATCCGGAAAATGATATTATAATTGTTGAATTAGGAAAATTTCAAAAATTAGACACTCTTCAAGGTAAGAAATATAATATTATTTTGAGAATGGACCTTGAAGAAGCTAAACAGCTGCCAATGCTTATATATCAGTATCACCATTATTTTCGAAGGTTGAATGTTCTTTTTAAAAATGTTGGATCGGCAACGGAATCGGCTTTAAATCAGTTCAGGATAGATATAGAGCCGTTAAAAAATGTTATGTACGATTTGTTAGTATCAGGCAATGCATTTGAGTTTAATATGGTAACTGATAGGATGGTTTTAGATAGCGTAAATTCTTGTGATGCGGGGATAAAACACCTAACGATAGCTCCGAATGGTTGTTTTTATGTTTGTCCGGCATTTTATTATGAAGATGAGGATCATGCAGTCGGTTCTTTAAATACAGGTATCGATATACCTAATAGTCATTTATTGACAATACAATATTCTGCTTTGTGCCGTATTTGTGACTCATATCAATGTAGAAGATGTGTATTTTTGAATAAGAAGATGACTCATGAAGTCAATACTCCTTCTCATCAACAATGTGTATTGAGCCATCATGAACGGAATTTGTCTGGTATTTTATTGCAGAAGCTGCAAAGCAAGCATTTTTTCAGTCATATAAAAAATATACCGCCACTATATTATTTAGACCCGTTAGATTATTATCAAGATATAGTAAAATGAATAATGTAATAAAAAGATAGAAAATGGAAAGAAAGTTAATAGGTTCTGTGTCGGAGCAAGAAAGAGATGAGATTAGAACATTATTTGAAAGAAAAAATGGTCTTAATGAGTTATTTAAAGTTCTTGATGCGGAAAATGAGGCATTATATAATAAGTTGGTAGCAGATATGAGTATAACGGCAACCAAGTTTCAATCATGGTGGGATGAGAAAGCTCAGAAGTATCAATGGGACTCTTTGCCGGATCATAGGTGGGAAATAGATTTTGATACTTGTGAAATTTTCTTGGTTAAACGTTAGTCTTTGTACGTATATTTTATTAGAACAACAAAGAAATATAAATTCATTTTCTTTGTTGTTCATTTTTATACTCTGCAATTTATTTCGGAGCTTTTCGATAAAGATAAACAGCTATAATACTATATACGATATTGGGTAACCATACGGCAACACGCGGAGATGTCGCTCCGGATACGGCAAAAGTAGACGAAACGGTACTGAAAAGGATATAAGAAAAACTTAAAAGCAGGCCGATACCGATATTGACACCCATTCCTCCTTTGACTTTTCTCGAAGAAAGGGACATTCCGATTACCGTAAGGATAAAAGAGGCTGCCGTCATTGCAAATCGTTTCTCGTATTCGATCTCAAAGTCTTTGATGTTTGCTACACCTCGTTTTTTTTGTCTGTCGATGTATGTTTTCAGTGCACTGGTGGTCATTAATTCACTGTCATATCTGGATATGAGGAAATCTGAAGGTTCTATGGTAATAATAGAATCTAATCGGCTACCCCGAGTCAGTTCTTCCCGCATTCCGTTAAAATTTCGGATCATATAATCTTTTATAATCCAATGGTATGCCGAGTCATAAGTGACCGTTTGAGCAGTTAGTCTCGATTTCAGAATTTTCCCTTCGAACTTTTCTAAAGAGAAGCGATAACCGGTCTTTGTATTATTATCGTACCTACTCATGTAAGCAATTACACCGGGCTCTACCTGTAACTGTATATTGCTGGCATAATCTACTTTTTTGTTTTTTACATATTTGTTTTGAAACTCGATACGGGTGACATTGGCAGGAGGAATTACATAGCTATTAAGATAAAATGTAACACCTGCGATAATCGCTGCCGAGATCATATAGGGAATCATCAATCTTCTGAAACTTATGCCACTGGATAACATGGCGATAATTTCGGAGTTGTCGGCAAGTTTGGATGTAAAGAAAATAACGGCGATAAAAGTGAATAATGGACTGAATAAATTAGCGAAATAGGGGATGAAATTCAAATAATAATCTACGACTATGGCTTTTAACGGAGCGTTGAGGAACGAATCCAGTTTTTCGTTTATGTCGAAGACTACCGCAATCGATATGATAAGAGCGATGGCGAAAAAATAAGTCCCCAAAAATTTCTTGATAATATATATGTCGATTTTTTTTAGCATGCGATAATGTTTATAACCGGTGTGTAACCCGTATTATCATCTCGTCTTTCCAAGTTTTAAAAGTACCGTTCAGAATATGTTTTCGAGCTTCTTGAGTAAGCCATACATAAAAAGCGAGGTTGTGCACCGACGCGATTTGCATAGCGAGAATTTCGTTACTGATAAACAAATGCCTTAGGTAAGCTTTTGAGTATTGATGGTCTACATAAGATGTACCGTCCGGATCGATGGGTGAAAAATCGTCCGCCCATTTTTTATTCCGCATGTTCATGATCCCGTTTGCTGTAAATAACATTCCGTTGCGACCGTTACGAGTAGGCATTACACAGTCGAACATATCGACACCGCGTTCTATTCCTTCCAGAATATTTGCAGGAGTTCCTACACCCATGAGATAACGAGGTTTATCGGTCGGCAATATTTCGTTGACGACATCGATCATTTCATACATCTTTTCTGTCGGTTCTCCGACAGCCAGACCTCCGATGGCATTCCCGTCAGCCCCTAACTGAGCTACATGTTTTGCCGCATCTTTACGTAGGTCGGGATATACACATCCTTGTACGATCGGAAAAAATGTCTGTTTGTATCCGTATTTGCCCTCTGTTTCGCAAAAATGTTTCCATCCTCGTTCTAACCAGCGTTGCGTAAGTTGTAAAGATTTCTTTGCATAAGAGTAATCTGATTGTCCGGGAGGACATTCATCTAAAGCCATCATAATATCCGAGCCGATAATGCGTTGAATATCTACGACTTTTTCGGGTGTAAAAAGATGTTTCGAACCGTCTATATGAGAACGGAAATGTGCCCCTTCTTCGGTTAATTTCCGGTTTTCTGAGAGAGAAAAAACTTGAAATCCTCCGCTGTCGGTAAGAATAGGTCTGTTCCAACCGTTAAATTTATGCAGCCCTCCGGCTTTCTCCAAAGTATCGAGACCGGGTCTTAAATAAAGATGGTATGTATTTCCTAATATGATTTGGGCTTTTATATCCTCTTTCAGTTCATGCAGATGTACGGCTTTCACCGATGCGACAGTACCTACCGGCATAAATATAGGAGTGTTGATACATCCGTGATCAGTAGTTATTTTCCCCGCTCTGGCACGACTGCAAGGATCGGTATATTGTAATTCGAAGTCCATTCTTTTATTTAAAATTTGTCGCAAATATACTGCTTTTTAAAGATAGAATTGCTATCCGCAACAGATAGAATATCGAAAATTCTCTATGAAAAGATAAAATTTATCTTCAAGATAAGAAGTTTTGTCTTTAGATGTTTTTTTACAGGTGTTTTTTGTTTCTTATTGTTCAAGTAGGTTAATGAAAAATGATTTTCTCTTTTTCCCCGGATGATAAAATATATTTGCATAAAAATTACTCAATGTTATTATGACACAGAAGGCGGTACTTGTTTGGTCGTATTTTGTCGGACTGGTTTTATATCCGTCGTACATGTTTGCGCAAGAACCGCCCGTAGAGACTCCGAAATTACTTTTTGATGGAAACACATTTACTCTTCCGTTTGAAAAACCGGTATCGCAAAAGCGTCAAATTGCAGACACGCTTTTAGTAGGGATGCCGATAGAGGCATATATAGAACCGCTGAATCTTAAACTGTCGGAGTATAAGTTTGCCTTACCTAATAATCCTTCTCAGACAATAAAGCGGGCATTACTTATTCACATGGTAAATTCTAAAGGAGATGAGAAGCAAAACATATTAATGTTGAGAGCAAGAAATAATGTAGCTCAAATGCTGAATTTATCAGGAGCTAAACGAACGAAAAGTCTCGGCTTCAGTCTTGATCCGGTCTATTATATTCAGCGTCGGAAGGAGATTAAAAGTGCTGAGAGAGCACGGTTGATCATCCGGGATCTGAATAAATTAGATTCCAAATAAATCCTTTTATAAAATTAAATAGACTTTTGAAGAGGTATTGGTGTGCAGTTACCTCTTCTTTATTGTTTGTCGAACAAAGTAGAACTCGAATTGTTATAGGTGATATAGGTCAAAATGTCAGTTTATGGAACTGTTTAAGTGTAAATACATTTTTTTGTTGGGTAGGGTTTCCGTAATCTTTAATATGGTCATTTTGTCATTTTAACCGATTGGCTATTAGTATTTTTGTCTGTAAATTCATTTGGCATCCCTTTTGCGAATAACTTCTTGAATTTAACTAAAAAAGAATGGAAAGGAGAAAAAAATATGAACTTTAATAATTTTACAATCAAATCGCAAGAAGCTGTTCAGAAAGCAGTCGAGATAACTTCTGCCAATGGACAGCAGGCTATTGAGCCGGTGCACTTGCTGAAAGGTGTTGTTGATGTGGGAGAAAGCCTTGTCAATTATATTTTTCAGAAATTGGGCGTTAATGTTAATTTACTGAAAACAGCAATTGATCGGGAGATTGCGTCTTTACCTAAAGTGAGTGGAGGTGAACCTTATTTGAGTCGTGATGCAAATACGGTATTGCAAAAAGCTTCTGACTATTCTTCTAAGATGGGAGACCAGTTCGTTGCTTTAGAATCTATTCTGATGGCTCTGTTGCAAACCAAAAGTTCGGCATCGTCTTTTATGAAAGATGCCGGGATTAATGAAAAAGAATTGGGAGCGGCTATTGATGAATTGAGAAAAGGACAAAGCGTAAAGGATGCTTCTGCTGAAGATACTTATAATGCTTTGAGTAAGTATGCGATTAATTTAAATGAGCGTGCCCGTACCGGAAAACTTGATCCGGTGATCGGACGGGATGACGAGATCCGTAGGGTATTGCAGATATTAAGTCGGCGTACGAAAAATAATCCTATATTGATAGGTGAGCCGGGTACTGGTAAAACTGCCATAGCAGAAGGTTTGGCTCATAGAATTGTACGTGGAGATGTCCCTGAAAATCTGAAAAGTAAACAGATATATTCTTTGGACATGGGAGCTTTGGTTGCTGGAGCTAAATACAAAGGCGAGTTTGAAGAACGACTTAAAGCCGTTGTTAATGAGGTGACTCAGGCTGAAGGAGAGATTATTCTTTTTATAGATGAGATACATACTTTGGTCGGTGCGGGAAAAGGTGAGGGGGCGATGGATGCCGCTAATATCTTAAAACCTGCATTGGCAAGAGGAGAACTTCGCTCGATTGGTGCTACTACTTTAGACGAGTATCAGAAATATTTTGAAAAAGACAAGGCTCTTGAACGTCGTTTCCAAATTGTTATGGTCGATGAACCTGATGAGTTGAGTACGATTTCGATTTTGAGAGGTTTAAAAGAACGGTATGAAAATCACCATAAAGTGCGTATTAAAGATGATGCGATCATTGCCGCCGTACAACTGTCCGAACGATATATTACAGATCGTTTTTTGCCGGATAAGGCAATCGATTTAATGGATGAAGCTGCTGCAAAGTTGCGTCTTGAAGTAGATTCTGTTCCTGAAGCTTTGGATGAGATTTCTCGTCGTATCAAACAGTTGGAAATCGAACGAGAAGCAATCAAAAGAGAAAATGATAAAGATAAACTGAAAACGTTGAATGAGGAAATTGCCAATTTGAAAGAGGAAGAAACGAAGTTTAAAGCTAAGTGGGAATCCGAAAAGGAATTGGCCAATAAAATTCAGCAAAATAAAATCGATATAGAGAATCTTAAGTTCGAGGCCGATCGTGCGGAGAGAGAAGGCGATTATGAGAAAGTCGCTGAAATACGATATGCAAAAATTACGGCTAAAGAACAAGAAATAAAAGATGTTCAGGAAAAACTGAAAACTTTGCAAGGCGGTGCTGCCATGATCAAGGAAGAGGTGGATGCGGAAGATATTGCCGATGTCGTTTCCAGATGGACGGGAATTCCTGTCAGTAAAATGATGCAGAGTGAAAAAGAAAAACTGCTTCATCTGGAAGAAGAACTTCATAAACGTGTAGTCGGACAAGAAGAGGCTATACAGGCTGTTTCGGATGCTGTTCGTCGTAGCCGTGCGGGACTGAGTGATCCGCGTCGTCCGATAGGCTCATTTATTTTCTTGGGGACTACGGGTGTCGGAAAAACAGAACTGGCAAAAGCTTTGGCGGAATATTTGTTTGACGATGAAAATATGATGACCCGTATCGATATGAGTGAGTATCAGGACAAATTCAGTGTGACTCGTCTTATCGGATCGCCTCCTGGATATGTCGGATATGAAGAAGGTGGGCAGTTGACCGAAGCGATACGGCGTAAACCGTACTCGGTAGTGTTGTTCGACGAAATAGAAAAGGCTCATCCCGATATTTTCAATATTTTATTGCAAGTGTTGGATGACGGACGTTTGACCGATAATAAGGGGCGTTTGGTGAATTTTAAGAATACGATTATTATCATGACTTCCAATATGGGATCAAGTCTTATTCGGGAAAATTTCGAGAAAATTACACCCGAAAATAAAGATGAAATTACAGAAATGACCAAACGTCAAGTATTGGATCTGTTGAAACAATCTATACGTCCTGAGTTCCTGAATCGTATCGACGAAACGATTATGTTTACTCCTCTTAATGAAAAAGAGATCGAGCAAATTGTTGCTATGCAGCTTAAAGGAATTGAGAAATTGTTGGCTTCGAACGGTGTGAAACTGGATATTACACCGGCAGCTTTGGCCTTTGTCGCTAAAGAGGGTTATGATCCGCAATTCGGTGCTCGTCCGGTAAAGCGTATCATTCACCGGTATATATTGAATCAGTTGTCGAAAGATTTATTGGCTCAGAAAGTAGATAAAAGCAAACCTATTGTTATCGATGCTGATGAAAACGGGTTGGTATTTAGAAATTAATTGATATTTCTATAATAGAGGGGGAACTTTGCTGTCAAAAAGTAAAGTTCCCTTTTTTATTTGTAAGTCTTGAATTTTGAATCAAAATTGATCTTTTTTGAAATGTTTCTATTCCTTTCTTTCTTTTCGTTTCTCTTACATTTGCATTTAAAAAATCATAGTGTATATCTAATGCTGATTATATGAGAAATGTTTTTTTGAGCTTATTGTTTTTGATTGTATGTAATTCTTTTGTGATAGAGGCAAAAAATAGTTTAGTTAGTGATTTTGTGGTGTCAAGAGAGGAAAACGCAAAGAATATTGTTTGTAAACACGAGGTTTGCCATGAAGATAAATTTAATGTAAATGATAAAATTCGAAAAGATGAAACATCTCGGTCTTGTTTTGAAGTAGGAAAAGGAACTTTCCTCTTGAATGGTAAGCCTTTTGTCATAAAAGCGGCTGAGTTGCATTACCCTCGCATACCTAAACCGTATTGGGAACAGCGCATCAAGCTTTGTAAAGCTCTTGGTATGAATACGATCTGTCTCTATGTGTTTTGGAATTTGCATGAGCCTCGACCGGGAGAGTTTGATTTTACCGGTCAAAATGATTTGGCGGCATTTTGTAGGCTATGCCAGCAAAATGATATGTATGTCATTTTACGTCCGGGACCGTATGTCTGTGCCGAGTGGGAGATGGGCGGATTACCTTGGTGGTTACTTAAGAAAAAAGATATACGCCTGAGAGAAGCAGATCCGTATTTCATGGAACGTGTAAATATATTTGAACGAGAAGTTGCACGACAAGTTGGCGGATTGACCATTCAGAACGGAGGTCCTATCATTATGGTTCAGGTAGAAAATGAATACGGTTCTTATGGTGAAAGTAAAGAATATGTATCGCAGATACGAGATATTGTACGTACTAATTTTGGTGATGTAACATTATTTCAATGTGATTGGGCGTCAAACTTTACCAAAAATGCTTTGCCGGATTTACTTTGGACTATAAATTTCGGCACGGGTGCTAATATCGATCAGCAATTTGCAGGATTGAAAGAGCTTCGTCCCGATAGTCCGTTGATGTGCAGTGAATTTTGGAGCGGTTGGTTCGATAAATGGGGGGCTAATCATGAAACCCGACCGGCTTCGGACATGATATCCGGGATTGACGAGATGCTTTCAAAAGGTATATCGTTTAGTCTTTATATGACTCATGGAGGAACTAATTGGGGACATTGGGCAGGAGCGAACTCACCGGGATTTGCCCCTGATGTTACTTCTTATGATTATGACGCTCCTATTAGTGAATCTGGACAGACGACTCCGAAATATTGGGCGTTACGGAAAACATTGGGAAAATATATGAATGGGGAGAAACTGGCGAAAGTTCCGGCTTTGATCAAATCTGTTAGTATTCCGGCTTTTCAATTTACAGAGTTTGCTCCGCTATTTGCAAATTTACCGGTGGCCAAAAAAGATAAGAATATTCGTACTATGGAAGAATATGATCAGGGATTCGGTTCGATTCTTTATCGTACGGTTTTACCGGAAATAACCTCTTCTGCACAGCTTACAGTAAATGAGGCGCACGATTATGCACAGATCTTTATCGATGGTAAATATATCGGAAAATTAGATCGTCGTAACGGAGAAAAACAGCTTACTTTACCTGCATGCCCGAAAGGAGCACAGCTCGATATTCTTGTAGAAGCTATGGGACGCATTAATTTCGGACGCGCAATTAAAGATTATAAGGGGATCACTGAGAACGTAGAGCTCTCTATAAATATAGACGGGTATCCTTTTATTTGCGATTTAAAGAATTGGGAAGTTTTCAATATTGAAGATTCCTATGAGTTTTATAAAAAAATGAAGTTTCATCCGATCCTATCGTTAAAAGATAAATACGGTCAGCGTATTCCGGGCTGTTATCGAGCGACGTTTCAAATGAAAAAAACGGGTGATACTTTTTTGAATTTCGAGACGTGGGGCAAGGGGTTGGTTTATGTTAATGGCCATGCATTAGGACGTATTTGGGAAATCGGTCCGCAACAGACGCTTTATGTTCCGGGTTGTTGGCTGAAAAAAGGAGAAAATGAAATTCTTGTTTTTGATATTATCGGTCCTAAAGATGCGAAGTCTGAAGGTTTGGATAAGCCGCTTTTGGATCAACTGCTTGTTCAAAAGCCGCTTACGCATCGTAAAGAGGGAGAAAACTTGAATCTTTCGGATGAACGACCTGTTTTTTCAGGATGTTTCAAAGCGGGAAATGGCTGGCAAGAAATGAAATTCGATAGACCGGTCACCGGTCGTTATATTTGTTTAGAAGCATTGAATGCCCAAGATGGGAAAGAACTTGCTTGTATTGCAGAAATGCATGTATTGACCGAAAATGGTGAACGGCTTTCTCGTGAACCGTGGATAGTAGCTTATGCCGATAGCGAGGATGTGTCGCATGTTAATCGTTCGGCAGATAAAATTTTCGATTTGCAGGAATCTACTTATTGGAGTACTGTTAAGGGAGTTAATTATCCTCATTCCATAGTCATTGACTTAGGAGCGGTTTATACATTAACCGGAATTCAGTATTTGCCTCGTATGGAGAGTGAAGTTCCCGGCGGAATCAAGGATTTTAAAATTTATGTAAAGTCTCATCCTTTTAAATTGTGATCTCATGAATTGGATGTTGTTTTTGTTGTTGAGATTTATGGATTAATGTTGCGAATCACTTTTTGTTTTATTTCATACTAAAAAATACGGAGGATATTAAATATTATTCTTCGTATTTTTTAGTGTAATGCTGTGTTTAATCTGTTTAAATTTTTCGATAAAATATATATTCAAAATTTTTATATAATTCTGGAAAACTTCTGTTAGTGCCTTATACAAAAGACTTTAGGAGAATTACCCGATTTTGAGGTAATGAATTAGCAACTGTGCCATATGCTATGTTCTGCCTTGAATTGCATTCAAGTAACTCTTTATTATTGCAAAGGTATAAAAATTATTTGGCAAGCAATAAAAATAGGATATATTTTGTCTCTTGTCAAATAATTCTATTGATGTATTTTTATAACTTTCCATTTACCCTGTCCAGCATATATAACATCGGCAGTAACATAGCAGTCTTTCGTGATATTATACTCACAAAGAACAGAATGATGAACGTAGTAATCACCAATAAATGCAAAATCAGGAGAATCATCCCAAGAACCATTTTTATATTTTAATTCTAAGTGACCTTGAATTGTCTTTATTGCACTTGTGTTTATTTCTGCAGTTTCTTCTACATTAAGTACAATAGGCCTTTTTTCACCTTTCCTGTCTTTTGTTACACAATAGAATATTTTCAAGCATTGTCCTACTTCGGGACGAAGATCCGTATCATTAAAGAATACGATACCTCCAATTTTTCCTTGACCGAAAGTGTAATGGAATAATTTTTTTTGTATGTTTATATCGTCAACGACCACAATACCAGAATTAAAATTCGGTAAAGCAGTTTCTTTATTTACTTTTTCTACATTAGCAATAACTACTTTGTTTTCATTCTTTTTTATAATAGTATATTCTCTGAAACTGACAAAATCCCCTTTTGAAATAGTGCCCCATTTTTCTTTAAAAGCTTGAAATATTTGCTGGGAATCTTGCGTTACAATATGTAGAATTTTCTTCTCTTCATTCAAATATTCTACATATCCAAACTTTTGGGGAAGTCCCATCCATAGCCTTGTTTCACTCTTATGCATGCAAAGAGGTATATATTTAGCTTCTGTCACTTTTGTTTTATTCCAAGAGAAGCAACTTGTCTGAATTTGCTTTTCCTCTTTATCTACATGACACTTTACTCTAAAAACAGAACCAAATATCGCATTCGTCAAAAAAGGAAACCGCTTTACATTCACTTGAAATATAACGTCTACCCCATTTGTGAGAGTGCAATAAGTTTTTCCGTCTTTTTCCCATCTATCCACCAGCGTAACCTCTTTTGCTTCAATTTCTGAAAAAGCGTACTCTTCAGCAATGGTGGCATATCTATTATACAATAGCTTATTATTATTGGGCGGAATAACTGATATGTCGACTCGTTCAATATATTCTTGGTATTTCCGGGAAGTGTTTTCATGAAATTTCTTATATATATTCAATTCGCATAAGGCTTCAGATGTTAGCTCTTCCTTTATAAGCAGGTCGGCTAAAGTCAAATGAATAGAGCCGAGAAAATCTTCATTTCGTTCAACAAGTAAAGCCTTAGAAAGCAATGCTATCTTTAATTCATTACTATCTTGTATACAATCTGCCAATTCACTCCATACATAGTATTTTTCACTCATTTCAAGTAATAAAGATTTGTACACATTGATAGCAAGGTCATATTGCTGTTGCCATGTATATATTATTGCTCGTTGTCTTAATATCCATTCATCTTTTTTAGCACGTTCAATAAGAACATTATACAATGAATCTAACCAAGATACTAGTTCTGCATCTCTTGGGTGTGATTCTTTGAGATATTCATAACACTTCTTTGCTGCTTTAACAGCCAAAGGTTTATAAGTGTTACCATTATTATCTGTTTCTTCTTTCCAATCAGCATCCATGAGGTTTTCATATCTCCAATCTCTAAAAAAGTAAATAAATCTCCATGTTTCTTGACCATTCATGTGACGCTCTGCAATTTTCAACACTTCAGAATGCCAATGAGAAGCACCATAAACGGCGTTTCTTTTATTATAGACAGTAAAAGCTTCAAACATCTCACGCATTTTACCTTCTTTATGAAGATTCATAATTTCCCAAAACTGCGGTTCACGTAACAGGTCAAGTGTTTCTGTTTTTGGGAGATTTATCTTTTCACACAGCATCTCGACATCAATATCCTCGCCGCTATTTACAATTTGACGACATATACGAGAAATAAGCGAGGGAATTTCACTACCATTGTAATAGCCCTTGTTCAAATCTTCATAACGTAAATTTTCTGGTTCCCAGAGCATAAAGAAACGGTAAAAACTAAAATCAGAATGTTCTTTTGAGAAACTCAAAGCAAAGTTCAATATTTGAGAATGAAGCATTGAAGGACGTTCATTCCTAAGATACATATAGTCTTTTAGCAACGTTCTTATTTCCAACGATGTCAAATTTGAAATTTTAGCCTTGATATAACGATAAATTATCCAGCCTAACTCTTCATGCAAAGCTGAATCTACATCATTTGCAGAGTCAATATAATTCTTTACCTGAACATAAGCATTTGAAGGATCATTTTTTGATAGCTCGGATGCTTTTGAAATAGCATCAGCGTTAGGTTGCAATCGTTTATACAAATTAGTATAAGCTCTTTCTCCTGCGCCACTATCATCCACCATTGTAGGAAGTAATGAAGACATCTCTTTCAAGCAAATTTTAGCTTTATCTATGGCGTTTCTATTGCATAGTTGCTGACATATATCACGCAGAACCCAAAAGAGAGACATTTGTGCCCATGGGTTATTCCTATCTTCTTTCAGATCATCTATGGCCATCTTATATGCTTCTTTTAGATTACCACTTTTACGCAATAATGTTACTTCTTTTACAGACATTAGTATTCTTCTATTATGTTAATTTTTCTATGAGTTGTGACAGTTTAATATCAGCTTCTCCGATATCAGAAAGTGGAGCAGCATAGTTAATAAACCCTTTCCCATTAAAGAAAAAAGTTATAGCAGCATAATTACCAGAAGCTTTCATATAATATACGAGTTGGTAATGTTCTTCCACCACATTTGTTAATATGATACCACATTCATCACACAAAGAAATCATGCGACTATGTAGCATCTTTAATGACTCCAAAGATGGATGATAGTCTATTTTATATTTGATATTTTCATCATTCTGGAAGAAAAACAACAACTCAGTGTCATTGGCATCTGTTTCATATTTTGTAAACAGACCTGCTCCATTATATATTGCATCAATTCTTACTATACCGGTTGGTGTATTTACTTCATAAATATCTCTCCAAGGTTTACAGATAACGTTCTTTACTGAATATAGAGTTCCATTCATATTCTTTACAACAGACCAATATTTACATTTTACTGAAGGTAATATTGATGAAGGATGAAAAGGTGTATCCTCTATATTATCAAAAGATAAAGCATTAACAGCTGTTTTTGCAGTTTTATTGATAGGGGTTATTTTAAGAGATGTAATAGGTGTTACATCAGGAAGATTAATACACCATAACATCTTAGAAGCTCGAGTTATCGCTGTATATTTCCAACGAAGGCTATCCACATCAAGCCCTGTGCGTCTTGAAAAATCTACATAAACTGTATTCCATTCACCACCCTGTGATTTATGGCATGTAAAAGCATAACCGTACTTTACATGAAGAGCATTGTAGAAAGGGTCTCCCCACATTGCCTTAGTAAATTCTTCAGATTTAGGATTAGTCAATCCTTTCTCCGTACGCATACGCATTACCATATTGATATAAAGAGCCTTCATTTCGTCAATTGTCAGTGAAGGTCGCTTGTTTTGGAGTAATGTATCAATAATATAGCGTTTATAAATATTACCATCTTCTACTTGAAAACTTATTTCTCTGAAATCAAGCGTAATGATTTCTTTTACTTTTCTCCCATTTTTTTCAGTCCAAATAGGTGCAGACTGAGAGATAATATCATTTGATGTTTCTACTACAGTTATGATATCACCATTCAATAATTCACATTTATCATAATAGTAGCTATTGCATACTACCATCAATTTATCTCCTACCGCCACATGATTCGTTTCAGGAAATATTATATTACGAATAGCCGTATTATAATCAGCTGCTTGTTGATTTGAGAAACAAACTATAGCAGACGATTGTTCTGGATCTTCACAATATTTCTTAGCAACTTCCATTGCTCCAATATCCATTACTTCATGTTCCTTTTTCTTGAACACAAGGCGATTTCGTTCTTTTTTCCGAATCAACTCACGAAGTATTGTAGCATTAGCCAAAATACAACTATTCTTATCTTGACGAACAATGTCTGTGAGCTCATAAGAATATACATTCATTTCTAGTATATCAAAATAAGTTTCATCTAATGCAACAGAACAATCATCACCTACGGGAGGCAACTGCATAGGGTCACCAACAAAAATTACCTTTCCACCGAAGTTTAATCTTGCATAACTAAGTAAATCTTTTATTAATACTCCTGTACCAAATTGGAAAAGTTCATTCTTTGATTCACGAGAACTAATCATGGAGGCTTCGTCAATAATATAAATACACCTCTCGTGGTTATCTTTAAGTGGAAATATATATTTAAGTGTTCCTTCAGATTCTTCCACTATTAGATGAGAAAAATTATAGATTCCCCTATGAATAGTAGAAGCACCATAATTTGGTAATTTAGAACGTAATATTTTTGCAGCACGTCCGGTCGGAGCCATTAACTGAATATGTAAAGATTGAGTAGATAAATAATCTGCAATACTACGAATCAATGTCGTTTTACCTGTACCTGCATATCCTTTCAAAATAAATACTTGGCTATCTTTATCTGCAATGAACTTTTCAATCATTATCATTGCTTGCTTCTGTTGTGCAGTTAATATCATTTATATTCCATTTTATGTTATTCATATTTGTCACCATAAGGCTAAACTAAAAAGCGTGGAACTGTATGCCACACTCTTTACTTGAAGGTCGTAGGAAACCATAGATGCAGATGTAACAATAGCAGCCCACGCTATATGCGTGAGAACCACTATGCTATCCTTGCATCTAATTGAAAATTTCCTACGTTTTCAAGTACAAGATGAGCATAACGCTTCTTCTATTTTCATATGTCTTTGGACAGAGTTGTCTCAATCCATTTGCAAAAGTATAAAAAAGCCGTGATAATCCGCTCAATACAGGCAGATTATTACGGCCGTTCCTTTGATTTATAGTTTTATACCTCTATCTTGTTTCTGCTTAGGTATTCCCATGGCTTCCCTAAACTCATTCATCTTCTTTCTGAACCAGTTCACATGTGAAACCCCGTCTATCTTGAAATCGAATTTACCGCTTTCATCCTGTTTGATGGAGCAGACAGAATGTCGGGTATCAAAACTTCGGTTAAACTCGGAAGAATAGAGTTTACCTTTTATTCCGACCTCCTTGAACTCGCACAGTCTTCTGATTATTCCGTCATTGAAACCCAAACGTTCACGTAGGAAGTTTACCACAGGTATAAGCTTCTCCACATACGGAAAGTAGCGTCTGACAAAATCTGTAAACTCCGACAGCTTACGGTGCTGTTGCTCGTAAGCGTTTCTTATCTCCTGTATCTGTTCGGCTTGTTGCCGTTCCCGTTGTCGGGCTTCGTCTTCAAGTTCAAGGATGCGGTCTTGCAAGTCCTCGTTCCTACGTTCCAATGATTTCATTTTTCCACTTCCGAAAAGAGAACCCACACTGCTTGCAAGGGCGGTTGCCGTATCGGTGGCTGCGCTTTTGAACTTGTCGGTGCGGATTTCCGCTTTTACCTGTCTCAACTCCTCCTGCGCTTTGGTCTTCTTCTCCTGCAATAGTCTGGTTTCGGTTTCAAGGGTTTCATTCTTCTTTTTCAAGTCCCGATAATACTGCATGGTGGTAGTGTGCCGTGCTTCCGAGCCCCGTACCCCACGTTGCAATCCGTATTTCGTCATCACCCTTGCGTAATTGTCGTGGTAGGCAATCAAGGTCTGGCGGTTGAACAGGTCATCGGCACACAAACGGACGGAATTTGTTTTCTTGCGGTACTTGCGCTTGCCGTCCGTCTGTTCTTTCTTGGCTTTGCGCCTTTCACCTATTACGATGGGAACAACGGCTGCGTGGATGTGTGGAGTCTTCTCGTCCATGTGCAGATGGGCAGCAACCACATTGTCTTTGCCAAATGTGGCTTGAAGCCATTGGATGCTGTCGTTGCACCATTCATCAAGCTTTCCTTTTTCCTGTATGTTCATCATGTCCTCGTGCGTACCCGATAAAACCACCCGGACAACACGGACTTGGTCGTGTGTGATTTTCCGTCTGATGCCTGCCGTGTTCAGCCTGTGGGCAATCGCTTCATCCCTGCCGTGAACGCCATCGGGGTATTCGACAAGCACCCTGTTCAGATGTGTTCTTGTCGGGTCTGCGTTTTTAGGTATTATCTTTCTCTCTATATGGTCGGACTGCGTGGTGTCCGATGTCCCCTTTGCTTTCTTTATGTCCAATGAAAAATATCCCATATTATTTCTATTTTTGCGGTTATCGTTATGTTTCTTCTCTCTGCCTGTGGCATCGGTTCACAGGGTTTATTATGCAAATGAGTCCTTGCTGCACTCGTTTGCACAGGGTTTCCAAAGGGATTTCCCTTTGGCTCGATAGGGTGTTTTTAGCGTTACGGAGTAATGCGTGAAGAAAACGCCCTATTGAGCTATGGTATTTCTGTCTAAATACCTTTGGGAAAGCGAACGTGCATATTACAGATGAAATCCCCCTTTCTTTTTCGGTGGCTGCATCATCCGCCTTGCGAATTGGACTTGCTTCTTCTCCTTTATCGGCTCTGCCGATTGGGACAAGGGCTTACCGCACAGGTAGTCGTTCAAGTCCTTATACTCACGATAGTACATTGACTTGTCAAGCAGGCGTTCCCCAAACTTCTCTTTCAGTTTCGTGCAGGTGTTCCGTCCTGCCGTGTCGTTGTCAAGGAAACAGCCGACTTGGGTGTAGGTCTCCAATATGCTTTCCGCTTTTGCAAGATTGGAAACGGAGTTCAATATGATATAGTCCTGTGTGTCCAATCGCGGGTGTTGCGGATTGTTTTCTACTCGGATGGTAAGGAATGAAAGGTAATCCATGAACCCCTCAAACAGGTAACACATACATCGTTGTCCGCCCTGCTGTCGGATATGGGTGATGTCTTTCGGGGCGACACATCCCTTGAAGTATCTGTTGCGCACTTCATATCCTCCTGCCATGTTCGGAAAGCCGATGGCAAAATAGGGTTTGTCGGCATTCATAAACCGAAGCTCCCTGCATTCTCTTTTGGCAAGTCCGATGTTTATTCCCCTTTCTTGCAGATAGGCGATAAGAGCAGGAGAGGACAACTCACCAACCCTTAATCCCTGATAAGGCTGATTGTCGGAATGCTGTCTGCCAAAAGAGAACGATGCAGGGCGGATGTATGCTGTCCGCTCCTCTATGCGTTTCAGCAGATAGGCTACATCTCCCGAATGGTAGAGTTCCGCTGCCAATGCAATGATATTACCGCCTTTGCCGATGCCGAAGTCGTACCATTTTTCAAGCTCGGTGTTTACCTTGAACGATGCGTCCGTTTCTTCCCGTAACGGTGATTTGTACCACAGGTTCCTGCCTTGTTGCTTTACAGGCGTATAGCCCAGACTTTGCAGATAGTCTGCCAGTTTGATTTGCTTTACATCTTGGATTGTCATATTACATACGGTTTTGAAGTTGATGAAAATTTGTTGATTTGATGAACTGTTGATGTAATATGTTTATATACAGCCTCGTAACCTCTCAACATCTTCTCAACAAACCGCTCACCAAAAGAGAAATCCACAAACGGGTGTCGGTGGTCTCTCAACTTCTCTTTTGGCTTGTTGAAATTTTGTTGAGAATGTATATCGTTTATTGTCAGTGTATTTATACCCATATTCAACAATTCAACAGAAAAATGATAGTATTACAGGGATTCGAGTTGCTCCCTTGTGACGGTGTAGAAGCGTCCCACCCTCTTTATCGGCTCATAGTGACAACTTCTGTTGTAATTGCCCTGATAAGTGGTGTAGGTAAGCCCGTTTGGTGCAGGTGTTAGTTTCCAGCACTCCTGCACCACCTTACGCACTTGGTGCTTTTCCGCCTTTACCTGCGAGTGCACCAGCAGTACGACAAGGTCGTTAAGGCAGAATGAAACGCTATCCACATCCATTGCAACCATAATGTCAAGCAGCAGTTCCGACATCTCTATCTCCAGCCGATTGCGGTTGCTACGGATAATCTTCTGCAAGGCTTCTGTATGCAGCAATGTGGGGTTGAACCACATCCGGCTTTCCTTTTCGGTGGACAGTTTTCTGTGTTGCAGGAAATGGAGAAAGGCGGGTATCTCCGCTTTCAGCTTTTGCAGGAAGTCGGTATCATCGGACTGCAAGCGGTTTATCTTGCGCACCCAATAGCGTGTTTCCCCTGCGTCTATGATTACGGGCAGATGCTCGTTGTTGGAACACAGCACGAATTTGGCGAAGAACGCAATCTCGTCACGGTCTTTGCCTTTGGCTTCCACCTTATAGGAAAGTGTGGTGCTGAGGTTCTTCAACCGCTCGCTATCCTCCCTGCGGTTGAGCAGCACCTCATCCACCACGATAAGCAACTTGCCAGCCCAGTCGGAATTGAACTGGCTGCGGAAATCCTCGTTGGTGTTGAAAGTCACATTGTTCTGAAAAAGGGCTTTCAGAAAGTTCAGGAAGGTGCTTTTGCCCGTGTTGCGTTCTTCCGACACCAACAGCAGGATAGGCAACTTCTGAATCGGTTGCAGGTAAAGCAGTTGTAGATAGTCCATCCCCAACTCGTATTGTTCCCCGAAGATGTGCTGTACCAAAGATTGGATATGCGATAAATCGCCCTCCTGCGGTCGGTGGTCTATCGGTTCGTAAAGGTTAAGGAACTTGCCGACCACGGAACGGTAGCCGATGTGTTCGGGTACGGTGCAGAAGCCGTCATACTTGGGAACGCTGCCGATGTAATCCTTGCCGTAATCCTGTCGCAGGGTCTCGTTGTTCCATGCGATGCGTTTCTTCACATACCCTCCGTTCAGTCTCGGTTGCTCCACAATCTTGTAGAGCGTTGTCCCGACACGGATAAATTCTTCCTTTGCCATGCCGCCATCCGATGGCGATCTGTGGCTGTCTTGTTGTTCGATAGCTGACATAATCAAATGGTTTTAAGTTTGAAAATTACCAGCTGCAAAAATATAATCAATTATCGGATAGGTTGTTATGCAAAACACGGCAGAATGGTGACAAATAGCCCCCGAAACAAAAACGTTCAATGGCTTGGGGCTGTGCAAACGGAAAAACTCCCGAAAAGCAAATGTCGGATTACGCTTTTCGGGAGAAAAAATCAGAGCGTCTGTCGTTCTGTCGTACTGACTTAATGAATTACTGACTTACCGAGTGAATAATGTCAGGCATTCAGCTACGAGAAGTATTCGGATTTGGATATACCGTTGGTATTCAGCGAGAAGAAGATGCTTGTTTTCTCTTTTCGCAGGTACAGTCTTTCAAGAACGGCATTGCGTACCCGTTCCGCTCCGAATGTGCCGATATGGAAAGCGAGGGTAACTATCGCTTCAAGGTTGTAAACCTCCATACAGCAATTATCGGATACCCGTATGCTTCGCCTTATCCCGTATTCCCTTAAAACTCCGCTCTTGCAAAGAGCCTTCAGCCCTGCACGGAATGTCGGGGCGGTTACTCCGAACAGGTCGCAAAGTTCCCATTCGCTCATGGCGGTTGCGCTAATGTCGGTCGGCAAGGTGATGTTGCCGTTGCCGTCCGTTGTGATGATGCTTCGTTTCATGGCTATGCTTGGTTATGGGGTTACACTTCCGAACGATGCGTTCAGCTTGTTGCCGAACATCGTCAGGTCATTGTCAAGTTTCTGCGTGGTTATCTTCGCATAGATTTGAGTCGTGACAATGTTCGTGTGTCCCAGAACACGGCTCACGCTTTCAATGGGCATCCCCTTGCTAAGAGCCAGTGTTCCAAACGTATGACGTGCGCAATGGTAGGAGATATGCTTCTCTATTCCGCATTCCGCCATTACCTTTTTCAGCTGTTTGCACATCGTCCAATAGTTGATTTTCCCGAAAACCAGCTTGTCTTCCGACAGATACTTGTACCGTTCGATTATCTGCAAGGGAATATCCAGCAACTTCACTTGGAACGGGACATTTGTCTTGTGCCGTTTCGACAATATCCATTTCTCACCATTCACCTCCACTATTTCATCCGTTGTGAGTTCTTTCATATCCACGAAAGACAAGGCGGTGAAGCAGGCGAAAATGAACAGGTCTCGCACCAATGCGAGGGTGGGGTTGTCAAACTCGTGCGCCATGATTCTTTTGATTTCGTCCTCTGTCAGATACTCCCGTTCCTTAACATTCGGGCTGATATGGAACTGCGCAAACGGATTTCTCGGTATCAGTCCGTTATAGTGCGCACGCATGACCACGCCTTTCAGCCACATGCAGTTCAGCCAGATGGTGGCGTTTTTCAGTCCCCGTTCAGCTGTAAGATAAGCCGCAAACTCCTTGATGAAGTCGGGTGTAAGTTCCAGCATGGACATGTCTGTCCGTTTGTAGAATGACTTGATAAAGGCTGCGACATAGTTCCTTGCCCTTACCATGACCTTGTACGTGCCGATGCTGCGGTCTTTACCGACACGTTTCAGAAAGTTGGCGCAATCCTTGTCAAAAGCCTTTATCAGTGTCTCATACTCGCTTCCTACCCCTTGGTAGGCATTGCGCACCATTTCAGCCGTTACGTATGCCTCTCGGTCGGATATGCGCTGATAGTGCTTGATGATTTGCGCCTTGATGTTGTCCAATGCCAGATTGACGTTCCGTGCTTCGGCACTCTTGCCTTTGGCTCGGTTGCCTTTCGCATCCCAAAGGGTTTTCGGGATGGTCTGCTTGCAACTGAACTGCGCCACAGTACCGTTGATTGTCACTCGTCCCATGATGGGGACAATACCGTCTTTCTCCTTGCTGCCGTTCACGTAGAACAGCACTTTGAATGTACTTCTTGTCATACTCGTTTTTTGTTTGCAAAGTTAAATATCAACGAGTTAGACCTTGATACGCAAATCGGTGACAAACGGTGCAATAGCATCTCTCATATGTTAAATCTTACTCTTTCACGGGTAATGATTTGCAAACCATTCTTCTTCTTAAATCCGCTTTTCTTTGCGTTTCCCGATTTTTCGGCTTGTCATCATTTGACACCGTAACAACTCTGATATTAAGTCGTTTAGCGTCATTTCTCCCGTTTTTCGAGGTTATTCCAGAGATTTTTGATTTTTTTGCTCTGTTTTCCTGTTTCTATCCTTATATTCTTTATCGGGAACAAAAACACCCTTGAAAACGGTTCTCAAAAATATTTGCGCAGAATTTAGGTAGACAGATGTGGTGATTTTAGATAATTGTTCAAATAAATAACCAACCGCAAATTATTCTCTGCGATTGGTTATTTTATCATGTCTTATTTCTTATTCTAATAAAATCAAGATTAAACAATTACGTTCCGGATCGAATAAGTTTATTGCTTCTACTCTTGATTTGCAATTTATTTTATTGTATGTTCAGTTTCCCTCTAAATTGTTTTTCTTCATTTTGTATGTGAATAATATATATACCCGGAGTAAGTCCTGATTTTATATAGTTCGTATCTGTTTTTGCAGAATAAACTTTTTTCCCTTCAAGATTATAAATCGATATTTTATTGATGCCGGAGAATCCTTTTAAATAAATATTCCCGTTTGTACAATAAACATTACCCTCGTTTTGAGTATATGTTTCTATTCCGGTTTCTGTACTATTGTAGATTACTTTTAATTCATATATCGACCAATAATTTGTTTTGGTATCTCCGGTTTGTATTATTTTAAAATACCGGGCTTCTTGTGTCGGCATATTAATAATCGTCAGTGTTCCTCCGCCTACACCGCTTGCAACGGGTTCTCCCCATGTAAGGTCGTCATTAGAAACATACAGCTCATATTTTGCCGGAGAGTCATTCGGGCTTTTCGATGTATCGAGAATAATCGTATTGAATTTTTGAGGACTCCGCATGTCTATTTTAAACCAGTCTCCCGGTTCTTTTTGCGGTCCGCTGGTCCATCGGGTATCATCTTTTCCATCTATAGCGTTTTTTGCATCTCCGTTATTCTTAGATCCTGAAGCGATCCATCCGCTCCTGTCCAACATCTCGACATCGGCCAGTTCGGGCGTATTCGCTAAATTATTTTTCCAGAGGATACAGTTGTCTGTGTTACTGTTGTAAGGATCGACAACAGAAGATTGGATCGAAAGATGTGTTTCGCTGCCATTTGTCAATAACGGATTTTGGGTAGATATACTTGAGTTGACGATATTTACAGTTCCTCCTTTCAAATCGGCAAAATGATTCTCTCCGGGAGATTGAAACCATGCGTTATATAGATTTATTGTCCCGTTTTCTGCCAAAATACTTTGTTTAGCACTGCCCCAATAGTCGGAATTGAATAAAGTCGCTTCTCCACCGGTGAAATCGCTTGAGAGTTCGAGATATTTTGTGTTTGAAAGATCAGACGAGCCTTTAGCGACTGCTACTACTTGCGTGTTTATAAGTTCAAATCCTTCAGAAGACATTCCTCCAAAATACATACTTCTGCGTGCTCCGTCGATTCCTAATCCGACACTTGTCCCTTGAGGCCCTTTTCCATTATCCTGAATGAATACTACTCCTCGTTGTCCTCCGAAAGCAAAATCATTGTATAACAGTTCGTTTTTACAATCGCCTAAAACCAACCAGTCGAAATTATCGAAACAATAATTTCCGGCAATGTCTCCATATTCTTTTACGGAATTTGGGAAACTGCCGAATTTCGATTCATAACCGTTTGTATAGCAGATCGGATTGTATTGTAGATTGCATATCTTTCCATTTTCCGATCCTCCGCCTACACGAATTCCGGTATTGAATGAATGCCCTGAAATATAGTCGATATAATGATTGTCGCATTTGTATGTAAATAGATCGAATCCTCTGTAAGCAGCGCGAATGGCAATATTGACAATATACACATCTTCTCCTTGTACTTGTACCGTATAAGGATATTTTAATATATTATCGGGCAGGAGAGAGGATTTTTGTTCCGGATAGTTAATGGTAACTCCTCGTAAACCGCTATTTTTTTGCATGGTGATAAATGGAGTTCCATTTTCATCGCCTTTACCGTTATATACTTGTATAATGCTACCTCCGCCTACGGGAGTGGTACTATTATCGATTGCTCCTTTTAGTTCTACTCCCGAAGGAATATTTAGGTTGCCGTTAAATCGGTAAGTTCCCGGAGGCAAAAATACAATACCTCCTCCTTCTGCAGCCGCTTGATCTAATAATTTTTGAAGTCCGGAGGTACAATCTGAATTTCCGGAAGGATCTACGCCGTTTTTCATCTCTGCTTTATACAACGTCAATCTTTCCGGTTTTTGTTTTTGTGTATCGTGACTAATCTGAGGAAATTCAGGTAATGGTTTTACCGTAATCGGAGAATGATCGATATACCCTTTAAAAAGAGATTTATTATCGATATTACAAGCTTCTTTAAATCTATTTCCTGTAATAATATATTGAGCATTGGTACCTATATGTATTTGTGGAGAACTATTATTAAAATCGCAACTGGTGCAAGATAAGATACCTCCGTTTATATTTATTTCGCCATCTTTTATTTCACAACTTTGCATCATGACACGTGTAGATGCTTCTTTATCTGTCGTGATTGCATTTTGATTTGTCGAGATGTCGCATCCCATCATGTGAAGCGTTGCTCCGACACCCGGAGAAATGACAAATCCATTGTCACAATCATCGATATGTATTTTTGAAAATAAAATTCCGGCATTGGAAATAGCGTCTATTTTTACGGCGTTTTTGCAGTTTTTGAATGATAACTCATAATTATGCCCGTTAGGGAATGATCCCGGACTCGCAGTGGAAGGTGCGGCATTGAAACCGGTATTATAACCTTCGATGTTGACATAACAAGTGTAAGACCAGTCATTACGTCGCATCATAATACCGGTTCCGTTTTCATAAATCCATTGTTCGTGCGGTCCTCCTATCTGTGGAGAACCCTCTAATCCTGAACCGCTCCAGTAAGCCGGAGAAAAATCGACACGGTCTATACGTCCTACATCAGCGATGTTGTCAAATTCTATACCGACCGAAAGGGGAGTTCCGTATATATCGTAAAAAACAGGACAGCCGGCAGTCTGTTCATCGAAAATTTCTATTCCGAAATAACTGTTCACCAAGGTAACGTTTCTGACATTGCAGAAATTGTTTCCGAAAATCCCATTTCGTCCCATTCTTATAGAAACCGGATACGGAACGATATTGTCTGCAGTTTGTTCCGGATACCAGATTGCCATATCCCGAAAACCGGCAGCCGGTTCTAATGTGATCAGAGGAGTTCCGGCGGCATCATCTCGTCCGTTGTATGCCATTAGAATAGTCCCTTCTATCGGTTCTCCTTTTACCGGTTTTTTCCATTCTCCCCGAAGTGTGACTCCTTTGGGAATTGTTAGATTACCTTTAATGACATATTTTCCCGAAGGAACAAAAACTGTACCTCCAAAACGGGTTGCTACGTTATTTATAAGTTTTAATTTATTTAATGCTGTTTGAAATGCTTCTGTGTCGTCAGTTATGCCATCGCCTTTAGCCCCCATCTCCTTTACATTAAAAGCATAAACAAATGCATCCGGTGTAGGGTATTTGGGTGTTGCCAATTCCCATGTGATGGTTGTCGGGACAGGTCTCTGACTCCAGACTGTTGTTATACAGCAAAAAAGAAATAAAAATGAAATAATAGGTATTCTTTTTCTCATGGTGTATTTTATTTTATTAATGATAAACAAAGATATGGGCGATGTATTATGAATTTTCTTATTTTGGAATAAAAAAGGAATTAAATTATGATTAAATAGATCGAAATTAATTGTAGAAAGATGCAAATGCTTATTTTAAAGAAAAAATAAGGATATTCCCATGTATAACGGAGATATCCCTATTCTTTTTCACGTGATAAAATATTATATTGATATTAAATCGAACGAGTTTTGATAAAAGATTTATTGAACAACTACTTTCTTACAGAAACTATGATTTTGATTGTTGACATGAACAACATATATTCCTTGTTCCATCGGAACTTGCACTTGTCGTGATTCCGATTGGCAAGAGAAAACTTTTTCTCCGTTTATTCGAAATATGTTTATTTCTGATTTTCCGGAAAATCCTTTTAAACAAATATTACCGTTAGCATAAAAAATGTTCGAGTCCTTTTGAGAAGTCGATTTTACGGCATTTTCATAATCATCGTTAATGACATATGCTTCGTGTATCGACCAATAGTTGGTTTTCGTATTACCCGTTTGTACAACTTTAAAATAGCGGGCATTTTGTGTAGGAATACTGATGATCGTCATCATGCTGCTACCTTCTCCTGTTGCGATAGGTTCTCCCCAGTCAAGGTCGTCATCAGAGACATACAGTTCATATTTTGCCGGAGTATCATTGGGGCTGCCTGTCGTGTCGAGAATGATGAGATTGAATTTTTGCTTGTTTCGCATATCTACTTTAAACCAGTCTCCCGGTTCTTTTTGAGAACCGCTGGTCCATCGGGTATCCTCTTTTCCATCTATGGCATTATTGGCACTGTTGCTGTTTTTTGAGCCGGAGGCGATCCAGCCTGTTCTGTCCAGTACACTGGACTGTGGTATCGCCAATGTCGGAGTGTTACTCATGTTATTTTTCCAGAGTTCACATTTTGAAGTCGTTATTCCTTTTCCGTCCAAAATGGAAGATTGGGCTGAAAATCGGGACTCGTTGTCTGAGTTCAATAGCGGGTCTTTCAGTGTAATGTGAGATGCCGTAATATTCAACTTACCTCCGATAATATTGGCAAATCTGTCTTTTCCCGGTTGTACGAAGCTGGCTGCAATCAGATTGACTGTCCCGTTTTCCACTTGTACCCCTTGTAGAGCGCTGCCCCAATAGTCGGAGTTATGTAAAGTTACTCTTCCGATAAAGTTTGCTGTTGTTTCGATATATCGAGTATTCGGTTCTCCCGTAGATACAATCTGATTATTAATAAAGTCGAACCCTTTACTGTTTAATGCATCGAAACAATATGCTCTTCTTGCTCCGTCTATCGCCATTCCTACACTTATACCGTTCGAAGCGTTTTCGGTGTTATCGCCGGTGAACAATAATCCGCGTTGAGCACCAAAAGCGAAGTTATTGTATAACCATTCGTCTTTGCAATTTTCAACCACTAAAAAGTCGAAGTTCTCATAACCATAGGTATATACCATATCTTTATAAGCTTCTATGGAATTGCTGAAACTGCCGAATTTTGTTTGGTAACCGCAAGCATAGACGATGAGATTATATTGTAGATTGCAGATTTTTCCGTTTTCCGATCCTCCACCTACTTTTATTCCGGTTTTTAGCGAATGTCCCGAAATATAATCAATATAGTGGTTATCACATTTATATGTAAATAAATCGAAACCTTGATAAGCAGCTCGAATGCCGACATTGACAATATATACATCCTTTCCTTGTACTTGAACGCAGTACGGATAGGCGATAGGATTGGGAAGGTCTGAGGTTTTTTGTTCAGGATAGTCGAATACGACACCTCTTAATCCGCTATTTTCTTTCATTGTCATAAAAGGCTGGGCGTTTAAATTTCCTTTCCCTGAATATACTTGTAAAATACTTCCGGGTCCGACAGGAGCAGAGCTGTTATCCAAAGCACCTTTTAGTTCTACTCCTGAAGGAATGTTCAGATTTCCTAATACTTTGTATTTTCCCGGTGGAAGATAAACGATTCCTCCACCTTCAGCAGCAGCTTTATCTAAAGCCTTTTGTATAGCTTGAGTGTTATCGGTATTCCCGTCAGGATTTGCACCGAATTCAGGGTCTGTTGCCAGGTACAAATATTCTCTGTCCGGTTTTTGTTTTTGATTTTCTAACATTGCCATGGGAAATTCCGGAAGTTTTTCCAATGAAACAGGAGTGTGGTCTATAATACATTCCAATAAAGAATGATTCTCTATATTTACGTTTTCTTTGAAACGATTTCCCGTAATTATGCTTCTGGCATTTCTTCCGAGAACGATTTGTGGTGCGGGATTATAAAAATCGCAGTCGATAAAAGTCAAAATAGCCCCATTGATATTGACATTCCCCTTTTGAATTTGATTTTGAAGAATCATAATACGGGTAGAGCTTTCTGCATCTGTGACAAAAGCGTTTTGAGTTGCATCTATTTCGCAAGTATGAAAATGCAATGCACCTGCAGTGCCTTTATTTACGACTACACCGTTTTCACAGTTTTTTATGATGCTTCGTGTAAATTGTATTCCTGAGTTGGCAATAGCATCGCATTGGATACCCGTTTTACAACCGATAACTTTCAATTGGTAATTTTGTCCGTTGGGCTTAGACCCTTCATTCGTAATCGATGGAGCTGCGTTGAACCCTACTTTATAACCTTCTACAGTGACGTTGGTAGTATATGACCAGTCGTTTTTACGCATCATGATACCAGTTCCGTTTTCGTAAATCCATTTATCGAATGATCCACCTGCTGTTGGAGAGCCGGGAAGCCCCGATCCGCACCAATAAGCCGGAGAAAAATCTACGCGATCTATACGTCCTACATCTGCGATGTAGTCGATTTCTATACCGATAGATAAAGGACTTCCGTATATGTCATAAAAGACCGGACATCCTCCTCCGTTTACTCGGGAGATTGCAATACCGATATAGGAATTGATTAATGTAATATTTTTAACATTACAATATTCATTTCCGAAATGTTTGGGCTTACCCATCACGATAGAAGCGGGGTAGGGTACGATATTATCCGGAGTTTGTTCCGGATACCATATAGCTAAGTCCATAACTCCGGCTGCCGGCTCCATTGTAATCAACGGGGTAGCATTCTCATCTCCTCGTCCTGCGTATGCCATAAGAATAGTCCCTTCTATCGGTTGCCCTTTTTCCGGTTTTTTCCATTCACCGCGAATTGTCACTCCTTTAGGAATATTGAGATTTCCTTTGATGACATATTTTCCGGCTGGTACAAATAGTATTCCTCCATTGACTTTCGATGGACCGACATTGGTTAGGCTGTTAAGCCCTTTCTGGAAACTTTCGGTATCGTCTGTTATGCCATCGCCTTTCGCTCCGAAGTCTGTAACCGAGTATCCCGCTACGAAAGCGTCTTTTGTCGGGTAGGTGGGTTTTATGAGCCGCCAATTTTGGGCGTACAGCGAACTCAGGCCTATGACTGTCATAAGAAAACAGGTGCAAATTTTTCTCTTCATTTCTATTTTATTTTCAAGTTTAGAATCTGTTTGACAATTTATTGAAAGTGGAGCAAATCGTTAAAAAGTATTTTTATGAGATTTAAATGGGCTCTTAAAATTAAGTTTTAACAAAAATAATTTTACATACTTATTTTATCGCTTGATTTATTATTAATTGAGAATTAATATTTGTTTATAGGAGGGAATTAATTTGTTTTTATTTCCTCTATTTTTAAAATACTCAAAAAAGAGTGTATGAGTTTGGATATGCCGATAAGGTTGCTTACTTTTACCCGATAAACTTTATAAATTTATCTTTATGAGCCAACAAGATGATTTGCAATATGACGAAGATGACGCCGTGAAATTTATTCGGAATTTTCTTCCTGGAGAAGTCGCTTCTAAGTTTTCTGATGATGATATCAACTATGTAATCGATCTGATATATGAATTTTACGAAAGTAAAGGATATATGGACGAAAACAATGATAGTGAAGTCGATATCATAGAAGATGAACTGACCGAGTATGTGATAACGAATGCTCGTAAAAACGGATTTACACGGTTTGATGCGGATGATGTCTCTATGGTAGTTCAGGGAGAACTTGAATATTGCGATTCCATAGGAATGTTCGAATGATTGTTACTTTTATGATTGTATGAAAAGGAATGATATTTGTATATCTTTCCGTTTTTTTGTGAGAGTTTATCTCCAGTACCGCATAGCTTGTTTTTAATGAGAACCAAGATTTATATTATATATTTGTTGACTTTATTGCTATCTTGTCCTTTTTCTATAAAGGCACAGGATACTCAACCCGTAAAAGAGAAAAGTCGTATATCCCGTTGGATAGATTCAGGAAAACGTTTTTTTACGAAGAAAGAAAAGAAAGATGAGGTGCATATAAACCTTCATGAGCTCACTTTAGAAGAAAACATAAAAATACCACTACCGGCAAGTTCGGCTATTAATAATTTAAAAACCGCTTTGTCTCAAGAAGTACGTCGTTTGAGCCGGATAAAGCATGCCCAATTATCTACACCTCGTAAAGGAGAAGTTATAAAGGTCGTTATCCCGATGGATCAACTTTTTCAACCTAATGATACGCTTTTGTGGGATAGAGCAGAACTAATTTTGCGTCCGTTTGTCAAGTATGTAGAGAATCCCGATTATTATCATATTTTGTTGGCGGCATATACCGATGATACAGGCAGTGACGCTTATACACGTAAGCTATCCGAATCTCGAGCACGTGCAGTAGCCGGGTGGTTACAAGAACATGGAGGAGTATCGGATTATATTGTTCCGTATGGTATGGGGAATTCTGATCCTGTAATGCCGAATACATCGGATGCCAATAGAACCGAAAATCGGCGTATGGAAATTTATCTTGTCCCGGGTGAGGCTTTGTTAAAGTTGGCAGGAAAAGGAAAGATTACATATTAGTTATAAATGTGCATTGCTATATTGATTTTCAATAGTAAAAGCATGAAATAATTCCGCTTTTTTATAATTTTGCATCTCGAAATCAAAATTAGGATTATAAAAATATCATAAATACATGGCAAAAGAACTGAAAGACCTGACAAAACGCAGTGAAAATTATTCTCAATGGTATAATGATTTGGTAGTGAAAGCCGATTTGGCGGAACAATCGGCAGTAAGAGGATGTATGGTTATAAAACCTTACGGATATGCAATATGGGAGAAAATGCAACGTCAGTTGGATGATATGTTTAAGGAAACCGGACATGTTAATGCCTATTTCCCGTTATTGATCCCTAAATCTTATTTAAGCCGTGAGGCGGAACATGTCGAAGGTTTTGCCAAAGAATGTGCGGTTGTGACTCATTATCGGTTAAAAAATGCTGAGGATGGTTCTGGAGTTATTGTCGATCCCGCTGCAAAGTTGGAAGAGGAGTTGATCATACGTCCTACCTCTGAGACGATTATTTGGAGCACTTATAAAAATTGGATACAGTCTTATCGTGATTTGCCGATTCTTTGCAATCAGTGGGCGAATGTAATGCGTTGGGAGATGCGTACAAGACTATTCTTGCGTACGGCAGAGTTTCTTTGGCAAGAAGGACATACGGCTCATGCTACTCGTGAGGAAGCGGAGGCAGAGGCTCAACGGATGTTGAATGTGTATGCCGATTTTGCTGAAAACTATATGGCTATGCCGGTAATAAAGGGGGTTAAGTCGGCAAATGAACGGTTTGCCGGTGCTTTGGATACCTATACTATCGAAGCCTTGATGCAAGACGGTAAAGCTCTGCAATCGGGAACATCTCATTTTCTCGGACAAAATTTTGCAAAAGCTTTTGATGTGCAGTTTGTTGATAAAAATAATAAATTAGATTATGTTTGGGCGACTTCATGGGGAGTTTCTACTCGTTTGATGGGGGCTTTGATTATGTCTCATTCTGATGATAACGGATTGGTATTGCCTCCCAAGTTAGCTCCGATTCAGGTCGTAATAGTTCCTATTTATAAAAATATGGAGCAACTGGCTGTCATTGATGAAAAAGTTGCTGGTATTGTGACTAAATTAAAAGAATTGGGAATATCGGTCAAATATGACAATGCCGACAATAAACGTCCCGGATTTAAATTTGCCGATTATGAATTGAAGGGAGTGCCTGTTCGTTTGGTTATGGGAGGACGAGACCTTGAAAACAATACAATGGAGGTAATGCGCCGGGATACGTTGGAGAAAGAAACTGTTTCTTGCGATAATATCGAATTGTATGTGAAGAAATTATTAGATGAAATTCAGTCTAATATTTATAAAAAAGCTTTTGATTATCGTGCTAAACATATTGTCGAGGTCGATTCTTATGATGAATTTAAAGAAAAGATCGAGGAAGGCGGTTTCATTCTTGCTCATTGGGATGGAACGCCAGAAACGGAAGCTCGCATTAAAGAAGAAACTAAGGCGACGATACGCTGTATTCCTTTTGACGGAGATACAACGCCCGGTGTTTGTATGGTAACTGGTAAGCCTTCTGTTCGACGAGTTTTATTTGCCCGTGCATATTAAAAACAGACGGTATAGCAGTCAATAAGGAAACTTTGGAAAAGGTTTCCTTATTTTTTTATCATTGATATAGTAAAACGAAACTTTTATTATTTTTGGTTGTTCTAACACAAAAAATATTATGATTAGTGATTGGGCTTTAGTTTTAGAGGGTGGTGGAATGAGAGGAGTCTTTACTTCCGGAGTTTTAGATTATCTTATGGATAAAAATATCTATTTCCCATATACGATAGGTGTATCGGCAGGAGCTTGTAATGGATTATCGTATGCGTCGAGACAACGGGGACGAGCTAAAATTTCGAATATAGACTTATTGGATAAGTATCATTATATAAGTCCTAAATTTTTTTTGAGTAATAAAAGCATATTGAATATGGACTTTTTATTTGATGAGATGCCCAATAAGGTTCTTCCCTATGATTTTGATACCTATTTTGCATCACCGGATCATTTTATTATGGTTACTTCGAATTGCAAAACCGGAAAAGCCGAATACTTTGAAGAAAAACGATCTCCGAAAAGACTGTTGCAGATATGTCGGGCTTCCAGTAGCTTGCCGTTTGTTTCTCCGATTGTATGGATAGATGGTAAACCTATGTTGGATGGAGGAATTTGTGATCCTGTACCTTTTCGAAAAGCTTGCGAAGATGGGTATGATCGGATGGTTTTGGTCTTGACACGTAATAAAGGATATAGGAAAGATGAAAAAGAAATGAAACTCCCTTCATTTTTTTATCGTAAATATCCAGCATTAAGAAATCGGCTTTGCCATCGTATGTGTGAATATAATAAGGCGATGGACGAGATTGAATCGATGGAGAAAAATAGTCGGGCAATTGTTATACGTCCTCAGAAGCCGTTGGAAGTCGGTAGGATAGAACAGAATATAAAAAAATTGACCGATTTGTATGAAGAGGGCTATCAATGTGCAGAGTCGGTTTTTTCAGGTATTAATTTATGAGTCTGTGTTAACTTTGTTCAGGCATTTTAGAGGCTTTGTTCGAAATGTCCGGATTATAAAATTTTCTTATTGAAAGATTTAGGCAAGCTCTAAAAATGAGTGTAAAAAAACGATTAAAGAAATCCGTATGTTACGATAATGTTTTAATTTTGCCGACTGAAAAAATTTTAGAGATATGAAAAAAAGTCTTATAGCATTGGCATTCGGTACTTTAGGTTTGGGGATTGCTGAATTTGTAATGATGGGAATATTACCGGATGTCGCAAAAAATTTGCACATAAGTATTGCAACGGCAGGACATTTAATATCTGCCTATGCATTAGGAGTATGTGTTGGTGCACCGATGCTTATTTTGGCAAGAAAATTTCCTTTGAAACGTATTTTGATGGGCTTGGTTGCAATTGTTATGATAGGAAATATATGTGCATCTTTAGCTCCGAATTATTGGGTGATGCTTGTTGCTCGTTTTATATCCGGATTACCGCATGGAGCTTATTTCGGTGTTGCGTCTATAGTAGCTGAAAAGTTGGCAGATAAAGGAAAGGGATCGGAAGCGGTTTCTATTATGATTGCGGGAATGACTATTGCAAATTTGTTTGGAGTTCCTTTGGGGACGTCTTTGAGCGCGTCGATATCTTGGCGGTTGACTTTCCTTTTGGTAGGAGCATGGAGCGTTATTATTATGTATTATATTTGGCGGTGGGTTCCTCAAGTCGAGAACTTGCCGGATACGGGGTTGAAAGGACAATTTCGTTTTCTTAAGTCTCCAGCACCATGGTTATTATTAGGTGCGACTATGCTGGGAAATGGAGGAGTGTTTTGTTGGTATAGTTATGTAAACCCTTTGTTGACACATGTTTCAGGATTTTCGCCTCATTCCATTACATTCTTTATGGTTCTTGCCGGATTTGGTATGGTCGTGGGTAATTTGACAGGAGGAAAGATGTCTGATAAATATACACCGGGAAGGGTAGCGGCTTTTGCACAGGGGAGTATATGCATTGTATTGCTCATGATTTTCTTTTTTGCAAAAGTTCCTTGGTTGTCAGTCCTTTTAATGTGCCTTTGTACTGCCGGTCTATTTGCCGTTTCAAGTCCGCAGCAAGTATTGCTGATTCGTTATTCTAAGGGGGGAGAAATGTTGGGGGCGGCAAGTGTCCAAGTCGCATTCAATTTGGGGAATGCTATCGGAGCTTACTGCGGCGGATTGCCCTTGCAGGTGAATATGGGTTACCAATATCCGGCACTGATCGGAGCTCCTTTTGCCTTATGCGGTTTTATTTTGTTGACGATCTTTTTCAAGAAATACGAGTCTCTGAAAGTTTCGTCTTTATCCTGACAATTCATAGAGAAGATTGAATATCGATTATTTTTTGTATAAGAAGAGCTGCATCACGACCATCCGCAAGTCCATGGTGTGCACTGATAGAGATAGGAAGAGTATATTTCTTTTTTTCTTGTATTAATTTTCCCGTAGAAATTTTAGGTACAGAATCTCCGGTCCTGATAGAATCTGCGTGTTTCATGTCGGAAAAAGCAAACCAAGGTAAAGCTGAATAGCGTATGAGATCTTTTCTTCCTGTATTTTCAGAGAAAGATAATCCAGTGCTATTTTTTACTCTGTTTATCTCTTTCCCAGCGTTTTGCATAAAAATATTGAAGTCTGTACTATATTCGAAAAAAGCGAATCCGAAAGTTCCGTCTTCTCTTCCGATTGTGGGAGAAATATTGATTTTATCGTATTTTACGACATTTTCACCTTCTATTCGCAGTTTAAAAGCATCTATATCATTGATACATTTTAATAGAAAATGTATAGAATAAAGAAAAAAAGGTTTTTCTAATTCTTTGCTCAGCAAATAGATTTTGGTAAAATCAACGGTTGTAGTAATACCCCAGAAAGGATCATCGAGTTTTGAAAAGAAATAAAAATGTTCTTTTCTATTCCAAGAGTTTATGTCGATAATTTGTTTCATTTTTTCAAATCCGTATTTTTATTGTATATTTTAGAAAGGACCTTAATATCATTATTGAATAATGAAATATGAAAATTCAGCAGGTTGATCAGATTCTCCGCAATGAATAAGTCCGGGACGGGCGACTCTGTCCCAGCGATCTAATTGGTTATATCCGTTCTTGTCTGTATTTATTATATGCCAATCTTTTTGATTCTTACTCCAGAAAAAAGAACAATTGCATCCTTCTGTTATTTTTATTTTCAGATAAGGTTTATTTGTCGGTAAATTCATTTTTCTTATGATATTTTCTTTTCCGTCTTTTACTTCCTTTAAAATTAACTCGTTATTTTGGTATCCCAATATAACCAGATTTTTGTCATCGCCATAAAAAGTAAGGCCTTTCAAACTTTTGTTCGAGTTTGTTACTTGGGTTTCAAATGAATAATTCGGTTTTATGGATCGTACACATAAGGCAGTTCCGTTTTGACTGTTATTTTTTTGAGTACCGCTGAGCAATAGATATCCATTACCTGTTTTTGTATCTATATCTGAATAGAGGTAATTCCAGCACCAGTCATTTTTAAGTTTTTTACTTTTGAAATTGTCACGAAATTCGTTTATGATTTTTTGCTTTGTTCCGGGAAATGGTACGGGTTGTTGAAGTTGAGCTATATCTCCAGACTTGAATCGAAGCCATTGATCTTTATCTATGGTCAGCTCTAATAAAATAGGCTGCCTTCCTGTAAAAAATCCCGCTCCATTTAAATAAGCATGACAAAGATAAAACATGCGTCCATCCGGAGTTGTCGTCACAGTACCGTGTCCACAAGAAAGAATGTCGTTACTTCCTGTAAGAATCGGGTTACCCTCATATTTCTCATAAGGGCCTTTTAGTGTTTTTGAGCGGGCGACATAAACCTGATAATCGCTTTTAGGACCGCAACAGTTATTCGTTGCATACATTAAGTAATAGTAGTCGCCTTTTTTAAACCAATATTGACCTTCCATTAAAGTGTGGTCGTCATCCCGTAGAAGGGTAAAAGGTTCTCCTTCGAGCCGTAATCCGTCTTTAGACATTTTGTTACACAATAATTCTATCGGGCGTTTGTCAAGACCGTAAGCTTTCCAAGTGATATATAAATCTCCGTTATCTTCCATGACAAAAGCGTCGATAGCTTCTTTTCCGAACTTGACTAATAATCCATGATCCGTAAACTCTTTTTCCGGATCATCGGAAGTCGCAACACCTATATACGAAACGCTGTTCTTATCTCGAGCAGTATAATAAACATAAACTTTGTTATTATGGTAAAACAATTCGGGAGCCCAGAACGAAGAGAGTGTCCATTCGGGTTGTTTATTGAATATATGTCCGGTCTGTTTCCAGTTGATCAAGTCGTTTGACTTAAACATCGGATAATACGGAGCCCATTCTGAGGATGTCCCTGTCGCATAATAAGTGTTGCCGATTCTGATAATCGTAGGGTCGGCCAGATCGCCCCGAATTACCGGATTATTGTATGTTTCGACTCGCTGTCCTGATGTAAAATGAATGCATGATATACAAGCGAATAATAGTAATAATTTTTTCATGTGTGTGTAGTTTGTGTGGTGAATTATTATTTTAGATTTTCATCGGTTAGACTTAACCGATGATAAATAAACTTTTAGTGAATTATTTGAAAAATAAAAGGTAACGATTTAGCGACCGTGCGAATTTCAGTGTTTTGAATTGTTATGCTGTCTAATAACTCTTCTAACTACAAAAATAAAACAATCACTTAAAAGAACAAAATTTTGGGCATATTTTGTAATCAAGGATTTGTTATAATAAGGTTGCTTGGTCGTTCTTTATAGCTGTGTTTAACAGCTATAATGGTATTCTTGTTTAACAGAGTGACCTCTATCATCGTAATATTTTTGATAGCATCCTTTATCTTTATCATCATCCAATCATTAGAGTTATCATAAGGCAAATAGAACCATCGGGCTAATCCTATAAAACCAATTCGATATTGTCTATTTTCTTTATCATCTATAATTTGCGTTGGTATCCATTCCATAACACTGAATTGAGGAAGTAGTGCTCCAGTCTTATCTATATAGAACCATTTATCACTCTCCCAATAATGATATTCCCCTTTAGAATTTGGTACTACTTTTTTTTCTCCTTTATTTGTAACTTTCGCTCTTCCATTTTTAAAAGGAAAACCAAAAGCAAATTGAGGTTTAATGATAATTGTCCCCTTTTCATCTATATATCCTATACGCCCCCGCCTATCTACAATGCGACGCATTCCGTCTTGTATATAGTCTTCACCATTATCAATCTGATAGACTGTATAACATTTATTTGATATACATCCGATAAATAACAATAAGATAAAAAGCCCGATGTAATATTTCATAATAAGATATACTTTATCGTTTTCTCTTGATAAACTATGTTGGGTTACAAATATAAGAAAAAGAGGCCATCTCAAATTGTATTTTGAGACAGCCTCTTCTGGATTTTTGTAAGGAGATTATCCTTTGCGATAAAATTCTAAATCTTCAACATTGAATTTATTGATAAATTCAGCCAGTTTTTTTACTTCAGCTTCTCCGAAATGAATATATACTTCTGCTGAATTGCGGAATGAATCGCATCGGGTCGTATCTAATAGCAATAAATGTCCCATAATGATGTGACCGGCCATTTCTACCATGCGACGTGCATGAAAATCAATATATTCGTTGTCTTTAGTTTCGACAACCGAAGCCACTGTTTTTTCATAAATTTCAGTCATGGCTTTTAACCGGTTTTGTAAAGGAATTAGTTCCGGACAGATTGTTTCCTGTTCATAAAATTTCATCATGTTAAGGAATGTTCCGGTAGTTACGTGACGAATGGCAGCGACGACTTGCAGTTGTGTTGTCCCTTCATAAATAGAAGTAATACGTGCATCTCGGTAAATGCGTTCACAAGCATAGTCTTTCATGAATCCCGAACCTCCGTGTATCTGTACGCAGTCATAAGCATTCTGATTACAGAATTCACTGCTCATTCCTTTGGCAAGAGGGGTGAAAGCATCTGCTTGTCTTTGATATTTCTTCATTTCGTCACGTTCCTCTTTTTCGAGTTTACGTTCTTTTGAAATATCTTCATAAACCTTATACATATCCACAAAACGGGTTGTCTCATAAAGTAGTGAACGTGATGCATCGAGTTTTGCTTTCATCAGCGATAACATTTCATAAACAGCAGGGAATTCGATGATTGCTTTACCGAACTGTCGCCGTTCTTGCGCATAGGTAAGAGCTTCTCGATAGGCTGCTTCAGATACTCCGACCGATTGTGCTGCAATTCCCAGACGAGCACCGTTCATCAATGCCATGACATATTTGATCAACCCCATTTTACGATCTCCGCAAAGTTCGGCTTTGGCATTTTTGAATACCAGTTCACAAGTAGGAGAACCCTTGATTCCCATTTTGTTTTCTATGCGTCGAACGGTTACGCCACCATCATTTTTATCGTATATAAACATTGATAATCCACGACCGTCTTTAGTTCCCTCTTCCGAACGAGCCAGAACAAGGGCTATATGTCCGTCTCCATTTGTAATGAATCGTTTTACACCATTCAAATACCAGCATCCGTCTTTTTCACTGTAAGTTGCTTTTAACATAACAGCTTGAAGATCTGAACCAGCATCCGGCTCGGTCAAGTCCATAGCCATAGTTTCTCCGGCACAGACACGAGGGAGATATTTCTGTTTTTGTTCTTCGTTAGCAAATTCGTAGATAGTCTCAGCACAATCTTGCAATCCCCAAATATTAACAAATCCAGCATCAGCGCGACTTACCATATCGGCTGCCATGATATACGGTACAAGAGAAAAATTCAATCCGTTGTATCGGCGAGGGATAGAAATGCCCATTAAACCGGCTTTTACAAGGGCGTCCAGATTCTTTTCTGTTCCGGAAGCATATTTAACCCGTCCGTTTATAACTTGAGGGCCTTCATGATCTACACTTTCAGCATTAGGAGCAACGATGTCTCCGCATATTTCACCGGCGATTTCAAGAACTTTTTCATAACTGTCCATAGCGTCTTCAAAATCGATAGGAGCATAGTCATATTTTTCGGCATCAGTATAGTTCCGTTCTTTAAGAGCTACCAAACGCTTCATTAGCGGGTGGTTCAAGTGATGTTTAAGGTCACTGTTATCTAAATAAAAATTAGCCATATTCTTTTTAATTGTTTTGTTTTGTTATTATCTATGATAAAGAAAATTAGTTTTCGTTGAAATAAAAAACGATTGGGATGTTAAGACTGCTTTTTCGAGGTTCTCCATATTTTGTTGCCGGAATCCAAGGATTCTTTGCAGACTGTTTCATCAGTTTTCTCGCTAATCGCACGGCTTCTTCATCCATTTCTTTTTCAGCATGGTCTTTAATTCTGAAATTCGTGATATGCCCTTCTTTGTCGATGAAAATTGTAAGTACGACTTTTCCTTCGGAATATTTAAATAAAGATTTTCGAGGATATCGTATATTTTTCTTCACAAATTGAGACAAAGCTTTATTTCCATCAGGATATTCTGGAAGTTTGAAAACTTCTGAAAAAGGAATTTTTTCCCCTTCTTTATCATAGTACTCACCAGAAATGAAAGTTCCGTTATGGTAAATTTCTTTTTCTTTCAGATTACCATTTTCATAATAGATAATTTGTTCACCGTCTTGTTGGTTCATTTTCCAATGATTTATTTTGTGTATTTTGCCATTAGGAAAAAGTAAGACGGCTTTCCCGTTTCTTATGCGTCGGTCTTCTTCATAAAGTGCATATTCTGCAGTCCATGTAGGAATTCCTTCCATAGTATAGAAATTTACGACTTTTTTACCTATTTCCCAGTGGGCGATAGCAAATTCTACAGCCTTATTTTTAGGACACCACCGATAATTTTTATCGATAAAAATTGTATCCTGTGCAAATATTGGAGAAGCGAAGAAGATTGCTATAATGGGTAAAAGACGGACTTTCATGATAAAAGATGATTTATTTACTATTCTTCTTATAATATTTGATCATTTTCGGAAGAATATCTTCTACTGTTCCGGTAATTACATAGTCTGCTATCGTATTGATCGGCGCATTCGGATCATTATTGATTGCGATGATCATAGAACTGTCTTGCATGCCGGCTATATGTTGTATTTGTCCGGAGATGCCACAAGCGATATACAATTTCGGACGTACGGTAACCCCTGTTTGGCCGATTTGCCGTTCATGCTCTGCATAGCCTGCATCGACAGCGGCACGTGAAGCTCCTACTTCTGCACCGATAGTAGCAGCGAGATCATAAAGCAATTTGAAATTTTCTTTTGATCCTACTCCATAACCTCCGGCAACGATAATCGGTGCACTTTTGATATTGACTTTTGATTTTTCTATCTGCCGTTCAATTACAGAAACAACAAAATCCTCATCCGAAACATATTTGGACGCATCCAGCTTAACTACTTCGCCTTTATATGTAGGAGAAACGATCTCTTTTTTCATTACTCCTTCGCGAACTGTTGCCATTTGAGGACGACACTCCGGATTAACGATGGTTGCGACGATATTTCCACCGAAAGCCGGGCGGATTTGGTATAATAAATTTTCGTAAGATTTTCCTGCTTTTTTATCTTCGTGAGATCCTATTTCGAGAGCAGTACAATCTGCTGTCAATCCGCTGTGCAAGGCTGAAGAAACACGAGGCCCTAAATCCCGACCGATGCTGGTTGCACCCATAAGGCAAATTTGAGGTTTTTTTTCTTTAAACAGGTTAATAAGAACAGATGCATGAGGTTGTGACGTATAAGGATAAAGCCTTTTGTCATCGACAAGATAAACCGTATCAGCTCCGTATGGAAAAATTTGTTTTTCTACTCCGTCTAAATTGTTTCCGATAACGAGAGCCTCAAGTTTACAATTCAATTGATTGGCCAACGAACGGCCTTTAGTAAGCAATTCCAAGCTTACATCGGCGATGATGCCGTCTTCTATTTCGCAATATACAAATAAGTTATTCATACGATTTTCTTTTGGAGAGTTAATGATTTTTTATCACGTATCTGATTATTATCCGATTGTGTGGTTTACTATTAACTCTTTCATGAGTTCATCTATTTCTGTGTCGTTTCCGGATAATTTTTTACTTTCTTTAGCCTGAAAAACGACATTCTCGATTTGTTTTACCTTTGTCGGAGATCCTGCCAGTCCTACTTGATTCAAGTCTGCATCGACGTCGGACACACTCCATTCCGTTAGATTCAGATAAGGGCGGTTTTCGTATAAATTGCTGAAATAGTCATTATCCTGATTTTGTCTTTCACTTATGGTCTTGGCATATTTATACCGCTGTATCAGTTTTGCATTGCGCGGACGGCAATCATCTGCACTTCCATTAACGGTTATAACTACCGGATATTTGGCTTCTACAACTTCGACACCTCTTTCCAGACGTCTTTTGACTTGTATTTTGCCGTCCTGAACTTTTAAGATTTTTTCTGCATAAGTAATTTGTGGCAAACCAAGTTTTTCTGCGACTTGAGGACCTACTTGGGCTGTGTCCCCGTCAATTGCTTGACGGCCTCCGATAATAATATCGTAGTCTTTCATTTTCTTGACGGCGCAAGCCAATGCATAAGATGTTGCTAATGTATCAGCACCGGCGAATGCCCGGTCGGTAAGTAATACTCCGCCATCAGCTCCTCTGAACAAGCCTTCTCGAATAATGTCGGCGGCGCGAGGAGGTCCCATAGTCAGTAATGAGACGGTTGATCCGGGGTGCTGTTCTTTTAATTGCAGAGCCTGTTCGAGTGCATTCAGGTCTTCTGGATTAAAAATAGCGGGTAATGCTGCTCGATTTACCGTTCCGTCGGCTTTCATGGCATCTTTACCTACATTTCTCGTATCCGGTACTTGTTTGGCAAGTACAATAATTTTTAAACTCATAATTGATAGAGATATTAGATTTGAAATATTGTTATCTAAAAAGCATTTTTCAACGCTCCACAAATTTACTGAAAGCTGTTAATCTGACAAGTATTTTTATTGAAAATTTGATGTTCCGAAAGATGTTCCGAACGAATTCTTAAGGATAAAAGCAATTTTTTTAGATAGGCTTTTGTGCTTGTTACTGTTGTTTGATTCATATCTGTTTTATTATCTTTGAATCGTAAAAATATGATTTATGAAACAGGAGAGCGATAGTTTTCAGTTTGAGAATACAACAGAGTGGGAGAGTGCCGGAGTTGGAGTCATCCGTCAGATTATGGCTTATAATAAGAATATGATGATGGTTAAGGTTAAGTTCGAAACAGGAGCGGAAGGTGCACCTCATACACATCCGCATACTCAGGCTACGTATGTTGTAAGCGGAATATTTGAATTTACCGTAGGAGGTGAAACCGAGATTGTTCGTGCCGGAGATGGCGTTTATATGCGCTCGGGAATATTGCATAGTTGCAAATGTATAGAGACCGGTATTTTAATCGATACATTTACTCCTATGCGGGAAGATTTTATAAAATGATTATTGGGGCAAACTTTTTATCGTTCTTTTGACGAGGAGTTTAAATTATTTTTCTTGTTTAGTAGATATTGTCGTATGGCTATCGAAATAAATAATACCCACATTAATATCATGCCTATGTTATTGATTTTAGGAGTGAATTTGTTTAACTGAACAGGTAATAGTATCCAAATAAATAAAAACAGAGCTAAGCAGGTCTCTATACTGGATAATTTGCTGTTTGCGGATAATAACATGATCAATAACGGAAAAATATAGATACCGTTGTAAACAAATGCTTGCTGGGGAACTAATACACAAATCATAGCCGCTAAACTAAAACGTATTAAAGAAGATTTGGTTTTAAAGAATAATCCTGTGGAAAGCAATCCCAAGATATAAGTTAGATATTTACCCGTTTCGTAAAGTATAGATTGATTTTCTATGTTCAATGTTTTTCCTAATTGTAGAAATAAAGGAATGATCCCAAACCGATATACCGAAAACGACATTCCGTAAATGGCTGTTTGTTCTTTTACATTTTCATATAATTGACCGATATTTCCGAATCCGTTTTTAAAAAACAAGAAAGGTAAAAATATTAATAATAAAGTAAGAATTGCATATTGGAAAAATGTTTTGTAATCTTTCTTGTATAAATAATATAAGCTGAATATAGCTGGAAATATTTTTAAAACGGAGGCGATAGCCAGACAAATTATTCCATACCATTTTTTTTCGTTTTGATCTTTCACATATACGAAGTAATTGATGCAAGCTGCTGAGATCATAATTTCGTTTCCACGCTCCAAAGTGTAAAGATTGATAGATGAAAAAAATATGATAAACAATATGATCGGAGAACATTTATATTTTTTACACAAAAGATATAGAGAATGAAATAATAGGAAAAGCGAGAGTAATGTAAAGAAAAAGCAGCTCAATACGGCTATTTGAGAATTCCAACAATCTTCGAGCGATATTGAAGAGTAGTTGGTAAGCAAAGTAAACGGATATAAGATCATGTAAGAGAACGGTAAATAATTTTTGTTACAAGTACCGTTCAATTCATTATAATACGGGTTCTTATCGGCAATATAGATTAGCGTATTATAGAAATCGGCAAAGAAATTATCTAATTTCAGAAAAAATACATGAAGTTGGTGTGAGGGATCTGCAAACAATAGTATGATCCAGGTACAAGCTAATAAAAAAGTAAGTCCTGTGAATATTTTTTTGATTTTACTTTGATCCATAATGCATTACTTGAATATCCTAAAAAACAATGTAATGCAAATATATATTATATATTTAAAGAAATAAAAAACCTTGTTTGATTATTTTATAATATTTTCTGGGATTGCATGTTTATAGAAATGAGATTGTTATAATATAAAAAATAAAGTGCCCCTAAAAGTTTTCATCGAACTTTTAGGGGCACATCGTTTTTTTAATCGGTTATTATTCATAACTACTTCCGTCGAAGCAGTGCGTACAAATACATTCTTTAGGTAAACCTATCGATTTAACGAGCGTTTCCAATGGATTGAATTTCAAAGTCGTAATATTCAGATCTTTTCGAATGCAGTCCACCATTTTGCAATACTGGGGAGAATTTGTAGTTGCATAAGCCGGGAGATTTTTAGAACAATCTCCTTCAAGATTTTTTATAACCCTTCGTGTGATGAGTTCCAACTCCGATTTTGATCCTGTAAAGTTCAGAAATTTACAAGGATAGATTAACGGAGGACAACTGATGCGCATGTGTACCTCTTTAGCTCCATAACGATATAAATCATTTACATTGTCATGAAGTTGAGTTCCCCTGACAATAGAGTCATCACAAAAAACGACCTTTTTATCTTTCAATAATTTTTTGTTAGGAATCAGCTTCATTTTTGCTACCAGTTCTCGCATTTCTTGTGTAGGAGGAGTAAAACTTCTCGGCCATGTCGGAGTATATTTAACGATCGCTCTTTTATATGGAATTTGTTTTCCGACGGCATATCCCAAAGACATACCTACTCCGGAGTCGGGAATACCTGATACGAAATCTGCATCGATATCATCATTTTTACCCATTTCCACACCGCAGTCGAAACGCATCTCGTCAACATTCTTCCCTTCATATTCGCATACGGGATAACCGTAATATACCCAAAGGAAAGAACATATTTGCATTTTTTTATTAGGTTTTCGCAATTGTGTAAAACCATCGGCTGTGATTTGAACGATTTCTCCCGGTCCTATATTATAATCCATTTCATAACCCAGATTCGGAAAACTGCAGGTTTCGGATGATACTGCATAGCAGTTTTTTCCCTTTCCTATCATGATAGGAGTTCGGCCATATTTATCTCGTGCCGCAATAATTCCGTTTTCTGTAAGAAGAAGCATCGAACAAGAACCTTTCAATCGATTATAGACATTCTCTATCCCTTCGACAAAAGTTTTACCTTCGATAATAAGCATAGCAACTAATTCCGATTGATTGGTAATGCCGTTACTATGTTCGCAAAAATGGTTTCCTTTTGCCAAAAGTTCCTTTTCGAGCTCCGGTAGATTAGTTACTTTGGCAACTGTCACTACGGCAAACTTTCCTAAATGAGAATTGATGATAATCGGTTGAGCATCGGTATCGCTGATAACGCCTATTCCTGAATTTCCTGAAAAAGAGGGAAGATCAGCCTCGAATTTTGTACGGAAATAAGAATTCTCGATATTATGAATCGAGCGAGTGAAATTTCCGTTATTCAAAGTTACCATACCTCCACGCTTTGTTCCCATGTGAGAATTGTAATCTACCCCATAAAAGAGGTCGGCTACACAATTTTCTTTTTTTATAGTTCCAAAAAAACCGCCCATATTGTTTATTGAATATAATACTTAGTTGTAGATGTGATGTATTGACGTTAAAAAGAACGGGAACGTTCGGTATATACCCGTGCGCTCCCGTTATAGCATTATTATTTTTTATGCTGTTCTACCCATTTGCGGGCATTTACGAATGCCTCTATCCAAGGGGTCACCTGATCTTCGTTTTTACGTTTAGTCGGATAATATCCCCATTGCCATGGGAAAATCGCACGTTCGAGATGAGGCATCATAGCCAAGTGCCGTCCGTCGTTTGTTGCGATACCTGCGACAGCAAAAGGTGACCCGTTCGGATTAGCCGGATAAGCATCATAGCTGTATTTTGCTATGACATTATATTTGTCGATATCATAAGGTAATTCGAATTTTCCCTCTCCATGGGCTACCCATACTCCTAATTTGCTGCCTGACAGAGACCCGAACATTACCGAATTATTTTCAGGGATAGTCAAACTGGTAAATTCGGACTCGAATTTATGTGAATCATTATGTCGCATTTTGGGTTTCTTTTCGTGATCCGGAGTCAATAGCCCCAATTCTACCATGAGCTGACAACCGTTACAGATACCTAAACTTAGAGTATCCTTGCGTGTATAGAATTTGTCCAAAGAGGCTTTGGCCTTTTCATTCCAAAGGAATCCTCCAGCCCAGCCTTTGGCAGAACCTAATACATCCGAATTGGAAAAACCTCCGCAATAGACGATCATGTTTATATCTTCGAGTGTTTCTCGTCCGCTGATCAGATCGGTCATGTGAACATCTTTAACGTCGAATCCGGCTAAATAGAGAGAATATGCCATTTCCCGATCTCCGTTTACGCCTTTCTCTCGAATAATGGCTGCTTTTATGCCGCTCGGTTTTCTGCGGTCGGCACTGATTCCGTATTGTGCCATTTTTCCGGTGAAATCGTCATTAAATTTAATTTGTAAAGGTTGTTCCTTGTAATTGTTGAATCGTGCGGCAGCAGATTTTTCTCCGCTTTGCTTGCGATCGAGCAGATAAGAGGAAGAAAACCATACGTCACGCAAGTAATCGATTCCGAACTGATATTCTGCATTGTCTTTCTTGACCAGAATGTGACGTTCTTTGCAAGGCCGTCCGATTTTAGAAAATCCGATACCGTTATTTTGCAGAATCTTTTCGACGCTATCCTTGTCTTTTACCTGAATCAAAACTCCCGGATTTTCACTGAAAAGGATTTTTATAATATCTTTTTCTGCGATTTTATCGAGATTTACATCCAAACCGCCTTCCGAATTTCCGAAATTCATTTCGAGCAAGGCAGTAATCATACCGCCGGCCGAAATATCATGACCTGCCAGAATAAGGTCTTTCTCGATTAATTCTTGTATTGTATTGAATGCTGAAGCGAAATATTCTGAATCTTTTACGGTAGGTGCTGTTTTACCGATTTTTCCGAGCGATTGTGCAAAAGCCGATCCTCCGAGTTGAAAATTATCGAATGAGAAATCTATATAGTAAATAGCCGTATTGCGATCGAGAATGAGTACAGGAGAAACGACTTTCTTTATGTCCGACACTTCACCTCCTGCCGAGATGATAACAGTTCCCGGAGCGAAAACTTTTTCGTCACCGTATTTTTGTGTCATAGACAGACTGTCTTTTCCTGTGGGAATGTTGATTCCCAGATCACAAGCAAATTGACTGCAAGCCTCCACTGCTTTATATAGACGAGCATCTTCACCTTCATTTTTACATGGCCACATCCAGTTGGCACTTAATGAGACACTTTTCAATCCTTCCGTCATTGGTGCCCATACGATGTTGGTAAGAGCTTCCGATACGGCAAGTATAGAACCGGCAGCCGGGTCGATCATGGCTGCTTGCGGTGCATGTCCGATAGAAGTGGCGATACCCGATTGCCCTCGATAATCTAAAGCCACTACGCCACAATCGCTGAGAGGTAATTGTATTTCTCCCTGACATTGTTGGCGGGCTACTTTGCCGGTTACAGAGCGATCTACTTTATTGGTCAGCCAATCTTTGCAAGCTACCGCTTCAAGCTGTAATACATTTTCCAGATATTCATGTATCTTTCCGGTTTCGTAGGCAACGTCCTGATAATTCTCTTCAACCGTGTGATCTTTCATAAAAGTGCGAGGCGCTTTGCCGAACATATCTTCCATGGCGAGATCTATCGGTTTTATTCCGTCTTTTTGTTCAAAGACAAAACGCATATCCCCGGTGGTTTCTCCCACGACATACATAGGGGCACGTTCACGGTCTGCGATCTTTCGAACATGTTCGATGTCTTTTTCACCGATAAGCATTCCCATGCGTTCCTGACTTTCGTTTCCGACGATTTCTTTTGCGGATAGGGTAGGATCTCCTATAGGTAATTTATCCATTTCGATTTTACCACCCGTCGTTTCTACCAGTTCCGACAAGGCATTTAAATGCCCTCCAGCTCCATGATCATGAATCGAAACAATAGGGTTATTGTCCGACTCTGCAAGTGCGCGAACCACATTCGATACACGTTTCTGCATTTCAGGATTAGCGCGTTGTATGGCATTTAGCTCGATTGCATTGGCATATACACCGGTTTCTACAGACGATACAGCTCCGCCCCCCATTCCGATACGGTAATTATCTCCGCCCATAACGACGACTTTCTCACCGGGCTTAGGAGTTCCTTTGAGAGCATCTCGCATAGTTCCGAAACCAACACCGCCTGCTAACATGATAACTTTGTCGTATGCAAATTTTTTATAGTTTTCGGCATGCTCAAAGGTAAGAAGCGATCCGCAGATCATCGGCTGTCCGAATTTGTTCCCGAAATCCGATGCTCCATTTGATGCTTTTACTAAAATTTGTTCAGGAGTTTGGTAAAGCCATTTCCGCTCAGGCATGGCTTTCTTTTCCCATTCGCGCCCCTTTTCCGTTCTGGGATATGAGGTCATATATACTGCTGTGCCGGCAATGGGCAAACTCGCTTTTCCGCCGCCTAATCGGTCGCGTATTTCTCCACCTGTTCCGGTTGCAGCTCCGTTAAACGGTTCTACGGTAGTCGGGAAATTATGTGTTTCCGCTTTTAGGGAAATAACGGTTTTTATATCTTTAATTTCAAAAAAATCGGGCTTGTCTTGTGATGCCGGAGCGAATTGTTCGATTACCGGTCCTTCGTTAAAAGCAACGTTGTCCTTATATGCCGATACTAATTTGTTCGGATTTTCTTCGGATGTTTTTTTTATTAATTTAAATAAAGAACTTTCTTTTTCTTGTCCATCAATAATAAAAACACCGTTGAATATTTTATGCCGGCAATGTTCTGAGTTGACTTGGGAAAATCCGAATACTTCACTGTCGGTAAGTTTACGTCCTATTTTTCCCCCTAAATCGTTCAAATAATTTATTTCGTCTTCGCTCAGTGCAAGCCCCTCCTGTTTGCTGTATGAAGCGATATCGTCTATATAGACGATAGGATCGGGCAATTTGTTTATCTCAAAAATAGACTGGTTTAGTCCGTTATACATTCGTTGGAGCATCGGGTCGTGATCAGCCTTTTCGTTTTTTACAGGGAAATATTCTTCGATGCGGGTTATTCCTTTTAATCCCATATTTTGAGTAATTTCCACAGCATTGGTACTCCATGGGGTAATCATTTCTTTGCGAGGTCCGACGAACCAGCCGTCAATAATTTTGTCGTTTAGTACTTCGGCCTCACTGAAAAGCCAGCTCAGTTTCTCTGTTTCATGGGACGAAAGAGTGTGATCGGTATCGACTGCTATCACATTCCGGGAAGGTGTTTTGAAAAAAAGAACCATTATAGTCTATTTAAATTATGAATTATTTTGACTGTTATTATTGTTCTTGATAATATCTTTAATTCTCTTATCTTTTTCCTGATAAGATATTTTGAAAAATGTTCGCACTTTGCATCCGAAATATAAAAAAGAGATATTATCCTTTCTCAGATTTCGTCTGCAAAATTAATCAAAAGCTGCGTTCTTTAAAACAATAAAGCCAAAACAATTGACGGAAATGTAACATTTATGACTTATATTTGCATTTCGGAAACAGATTAACTGTAAATAGGGGAATAGTGGATTTGGTATTATATACGATTATAAGAGGTTTAGCTATCGGTATTTTGGTATCGGCACCCATGGGACCTATCGGAGTGTTATGCATACAACGCACTTTGAATAAAGGACGGTGGTCGGGCTTTGTTACCGGGCTGGGCGCTTCCGTTTCGGATTTGGGTTATGCGGTATTGACAGGTCTCGGCATGTCTATTGTGATAGATTTTATAGAGACGAATGAGTATTTGATACAAATATTGGGAAGTCTCGTGTTGGCCGGATTCGGGGCTTATCTGTATCGTCAAAATCCTGCAAAGAATATCAAAAAACAAAGTGCTAATAAAAATACTTTTACGCAAGATTTTGTGACGGCGTTCTTCCTTACATTGTCAAATCCGTTGATACTGTTTCTGTTTATAGGATTGTTCGCCCGACTTAATTTCTTTGTTCCCGAATCTACTTTATACCACTATATTCTCGGCTATATCTCTATTATTATAGGAGCTGTTTCATGGTGGTTTACAATAACGTTTTTTATAAATAAGGTGCGTACTCGTTTCAATTTGCGTAGCTTATGGTTGATTAACCGCTGTATTGGAGGCGTTATTATTATCATGTCTTTAGTGGGTTGTTTTATGGGTATGTCAGGATATTTCAATCATTAATTTTTTTTACTATGAAAAAAGTTTTGTCAGTACCTTTTATTCCGGGTTTGAAAGATCAACCATTGGAAAAAGCGTGTGAGTTACTTGAAGAGAAAGCTGCACGGCAAAGTGTGGAGTGTGTAAATTGGCCGGAACAATTTCCGTATAAGCCGATTACTATATTTGATATAGCCCGAAGCGAAACGGCTCTTTATATTAAGTATTTCGTCAGGGGAAATTGTCTGTTGGCATTGAATAGCGAAGATAATTCTCCGGTATGGCAAGATAGCTGTGTAGAGTTTTTTGTACAAGTTCCGGGTGAAACCGAATATTATAATTTTGAATTCAATTGTATCGGTACTGCGTTGGCGTCGAAGCGTCAAAGTCGGGAAATATGCACCCATTTCTCTCAGGAGAAGATGGCGCGTATAGGGCGTTATGCTTCAGCCGGACATAAACCGTTTCAGGAGATGCAAGGAATATTTGCATGGGAATTGCTTGTTTCCATACCTTTCGATCTGATAGGGGTTAACCCTGAATCGCTGCCCGAAAAATTATATGCCAATTTCTATAAATGTGCAGACAATTCGAGTTTACCTCATTACTTGAGTTGGAGTCCTATTGAGACGGAAAATCCGGATTTTCACAGACCTGAATTTTTTGGAGAAATATATTTTCGATAACAAAACAGCGAGGTATTGAAACACCTCGCTGTTTTGTCTTTTTTGAGACTTCTTTCTATCTCTTACAGATTGCAGCAAAATCGCAGTATTCACATATTTGAGTATTTTCGGTTTGTTTAAAGGGTATTTCTGTATTAAAAATTTCTTTGATACATTTATTGAATGTATCTGTAAATTCTTGAATATAAGGGGCGAAGTCGTATATAGGTTGTTCGACTCTCTTCTTATCCATTTTTATTTCATGGATGATAGACCAGTCGAATTGTATTTTGAATAAATCTCTGAGATGGTAGATTCCGGGACAAAGTGATTTCGGATGATTTATTTGAGAATATATCATAGCATACATGAATACTTGCATAATAGCCTTAGGTCGGTCTTTTTTTTGCGGGTCGAATAGGTCGGACATAGTTTTGAAGGTCGTTTCTCCTTTTCCTGTTTTGTAATCGATAATTCTTGTAGTACCGTCTTTTTCATCGATTCGGTCGATAGATCCTTTTAAGCGGATTTGGCGTATTCCGTCGAATGTATGAGTGGTGTCGATGGGAAATTCGGAATGGAGATAGATGAACGGAGTGTGCTTTCTGTCTGTTATTAAAGTTTGTTTGACATATTTACGGATAATCTCTCCTGTCAAATAATTTTGTCCTGTCAAAGGTCGTATTCGAGAAGTCTGAAAATAATATTTGGCGAACATGGTTTCTATTAAGCTTGTTAATAGCTTGTCGTCTTTTTGAATCTTTTCGAGTAAGTCTCCTGTAACGAGCTGCCCCTGCATCCGTTGGTAAATATTTTCCATTACTCCGTGGTAGATGCTTCCGAATGTGCTGGCCTCGATGCTTTCTGCAACTTCGTCTTCTGAAGATACCCTTTCGACATAGCCTAAATAAAATTTTAAAGGACAATCGATGTAGGTATTGACAGCACTTGCCGACAAAGCCCGGTCTCCTCCGGACAGAAATCGGTTTAGCTGTTTTTGAACAAATTCATTTTTAGGTATTTGAATAACCTGATTTTCTTTAACCGTAATATCGTAACTCATGACCTTTTCTTGGATAGGCACTTGGTAATGATATTTTAGTTGGTAGATGTATCGGCTCATTTCGCCGGTTTGTAATCCTTCGGTACGGGTGTCATATAATAAATAAAGTCTTTTTGCCCGATATATCATCCTATAAAAATAATAGGCATAGATGCTGTCTTGATGTTCTATGGTCGAAAGTCCGAATCCCTTGCGTAAATTATGGGGAATAAATGTATTGGCAACTTTTGTCATCGGAAATATTCCTTCATTCATAGATAGGATGATCAAGTTCTCGAAGTCGAGAGCTCTGGTTTCCAGAACTCCCATTATCTGTAACCCGGAAAGAGGTTCACCTCTGAAAGGAATGGAGATACTTCCTGCCATTTTACCGAGTAGTCGGAAAAATGTAGAAACATTCATTTGTATGTTTTCGTCCTTAATAACATCCTTCAGCCTTTTTACTGTTATATAATAGTGGAATAAAAACTCTTTTTCTATTTCGGAAAATTGTACAGTATGTTCTTCCTCTTCGGAATCATTTTGATCATTTGGGAAACCCTGCTGTAAATATTCCAAAATGTTGATCAGATAGTCGGCAGCTTGATTCGCAGTTTCTAAGCTTGCGAAAAGCAGCTTCAGTAATTCTGTTCTTCCTAATTCCGAAACCGGAATAAATACTTTATTATATTGTTTTATCTCTTTTGATAATAGATTTATTTCATTTTCTCCGGAAGATAGTATATATCGGTGACTGAGAATAGAAAGAACTTTTCGATGATAAAATTGGACCTCACCTTGTACCATGCGGTAATGCTTCTGCAAATCGAATATAGATTCCATAAGGCCTGCAACCGGAGTATTAGATAAGGTATATCCCATGGTCACGTTGATCGGGTCGATCGTTTCCGGTATGGAATATAACATCGGGAGTAATAAATGCTCGTCAGGCAAGACGATTGCCGTATTGATTGCTTTTGACGGATCAGGAATAGCTCCGGATGAAATCAATCCATTCAGGATTTCTTGTGTCTGTTTAGCTTGCCCTACGGCAGACGGAATACCGATCAATTCTATTTCCGGCCAAGTTTCTTTTCCTTTGTCGTTAGCTAATAATAATTTCGAAGGGAACGCTTTACGATTGCGAGAAAGAAAGAATGTTGCCTTATTATATTCATCTTTTAGAGTCGGAGCATCATAATCCCAATAAAAATCGGCAATATCTAATTCTTTTAGTCGATGCATTAGCATTTCTTCAGAAGTACTTAAAACATTTAAGCCGATAAAAACTACCTGGTTGTAAGGAATGTGCAATTCCTCCCGTTGTTTTGCTTTCTCCGCTACCTCTCGGAATATCATACCTTCGTATGCGATTCCTTTGGTTTTTAGTTCATCCCGAAGAGCCTTATAAAGAGGATACAGGATTTTCCATAAGGCAACGAACTGCATTTTTTTTTCGCTTTCCATTGCCGGTATAAAATGATCCCAAAATCTGCGGATAAACTCTATTTGAGTCTCAGATAATATATCCGAAAATCTGTTCTCTATCTCTTTCAAATCCTGAATATTGGTGAATAATTCTTTTGCATTTACCACATATTTATCAACATCATCGAAATCATTGAGAAGCATTTCTCCCCAAAAGACGAAATTATCGAAACTTTCATCGGAGTTACTCAAAGCAATATAATGACGGTAAAGAATAAAAAGCATTTGAATTTTATCTGCCGGTTGATAAGATGTCAGACGAATAAATAAGTCGTTAATTGTCATTATCGGAGGAGAGAATAAAGGATGTCCGGCTACTTCTGCAAGATATTTTTGAAAAAATATTCCGGCACGGCGATTGGGGAATACGAACGCTAAATTCTGTATTTCCTTACCATATTTTTTATAGAAAGTTTGAGCTATAAGATATAAAAACGGCTTCATATATGACGATGTAAAATAAATTCTTACAAGTTTACGGAATTTCTGCGGAATAATCGGTAAATCATAGAGAATAACTTTGGTTACATTTAAAAGACTATTTAAATTTTACACAAACATTTTTGAGCGATTGTGATAAATTTATTAGCTTTATCCATTCAAAAAGTAATCGTTAGAGAGATTGTTATGAAAAAGAAAATTTCATTATTAACTTTGATTGTTGTTATAATAGCATTTGCTTCTTGCAGACAGGCAAGTAGAAATGGCAATGACAATCAACAAGAAAATTCGACAGCAATGAAAGACTCAGTTAAAACTGTTCCTGTAACCGATGCCGCTGTGATTGTGCTTCTTGCACATCCCGACATTAGTAAAAGTCACATGAATGCCGCGCTTTCTCAGGCAGTAGCCGGAGTAGAGGGTGTGCAAGTAATCAATATTTACGACTATCCTGTCGCTCCTGATGTTTACCGAGATGTTGTGAAGCAGGCAAAAGGTATAGTTTATGAGTTCCCGTTTTATTGGATGAGTGCACCCCATTTGTTGAAACAATGGACAGATGAAGTATTCATGGTATTTACACAAGAAGGATTGATAGAAGGCAAGGAGTTCATGGTGGTTACCACAACCGGATCTGAAGAGGCCGCTTATCAGCATGACGGACGCAATAAATATACGATGGTTGAGTATTTGCGTCCTTATGAAGGTCAGGCTAATCACTCGAAAATGATTTGGAATGATCCGCTTGTCGTTTATGGTAATCCGCAAGATGCTACTGCTGCAGAAGAGAATTTACGGAATGGCAAAGAAGAATATGAAGCACGTCTGAAAGCGATGGTAGAAAGAGTTAACACCAAATAAGTAATGCACAATAATGACTGTTGAGGATTTACGTGACTATTGTTTGTCACTGCCGGGGGTAACGGAGAAAATGCCTTGGATAGGTTATAAAGTTTATAGCGGCGGCTTATGCTTTTATATATGTGGCAAATGGTTTTGTTTTTGTGATGTAGATAATTTTGATTTTATCAACATCAAGTTGCCTTCGGAAATGGGAGAGGAGCTCCGGTCTGAATATGATGCTGTCCGACCGGGTTGGCATATGAATAAGAAATACTGGAATAGTATTTATCCGGGCAGAGACTTGTCTGATGTCCGGATTAAAGAATTGATACGGATTTCTTATGATACGGTAGTTGCATCATTACCGCTCAAAGACAGAACCGGATTAATGCCACAGGAATCGACCTAAAATCGATACAGGTTCTTAATATCGGAATATTTTGTAGAAGTATCGGCTATCGAAGTCGGTACTTTTGCTGTTTTTAAGGATTAACCCGTTGTTCGGTATTGTTGAATTTCTTTGTGGAAGTCTTCGTATTAAGATTTGAACGGTCATTTTATAGAAGTATGCTTATAAAGATTCGGTGATTTAAAATTCGTTGTAGTGGACGTTTTTTTTTACATTTGCACTTTCATGAAGTAATTATAACCAATTATGATTTCAATAGAAGGGTTATCGGTGGAATTTGGCGGAAATCCGCTTTTTGATGATATAACCTATGTGATAAATAAAAAAGATCGAATTGCTCTGGTCGGGAAGAACGGTGCAGGAAAATCTACTATGTTGAAAATTATTGCCGGGTTGCAACAGCCTACATCGGGGATGGTGAATATTCCTAAAGATATGACAATCGGGTATTTGCCTCAGCAGATGCAAATATCCGATTCGCGTACGGTAATGAAAGAAGCAGAACAAGCCTTTGCCCATATATTTGAACTTCGGTCACGTATCGACCGTATGAATCGGGAGTTGTCAGATCGAACCGATTATGATAGTCAGGATTATCATGATTTAATAGAGCGAGTTACAGATGCGAATGAGCAGTTGACGATGATCGGTGCTGCAAATTATCAAGCGGAAATAGAGAAAACATTGATGGGATTGGGATTTGTCAGAGAAGATTTCGATCGCCCGACATCTGAATTCAGCGGTGGATGGCGCATGCGTATCGAATTGGCGAAATTGCTTTTGCAGCGTCCGGATGTGTTGTTGCTTGATGAGCCCACCAACCATTTGGATATAGAATCGATTCAGTGGCTGGAAAATTTTTTGGCGACAAGAGCGAATGCCGTAGTATTGGTCTCTCACGACCGGGCATTTATAGATGCGGTGACAACTCGTACCATAGAAATTTCATTAGGTCGCATTTATGACTATAAAGTAAATTATTCCAAATATGTCCAGTTACGAGCCGAACGTTTAGAACAGCAGCAACGGGCTTTTGAGAATCAACAGAAGCAAATACAAGATACGGAAGCTTTTATCGAACGTTTCAGGTATAAAGCTACAAAAGCCGTTCAAGTGCAATCTCGTATTAAACAGTTGGAAAAAATAGATCGAATCGAAGTTGATGAAGTCGATACCTCTCGTCTTAATTTGAAGTTTCCTCCTGCACCTCGTTCCGGAGACTTTCCGGTCATAGGACAAGGTGTCGGCAAAACTTATGGCGATCATGTCGTTTTTTCGAATGCTGATTTTACGATTCGGCGGGGTGAAAAAGTGGCTTTTGTCGGAAAAAACGGAGAAGGAAAATCGACATTGGTAAAGTGCATAATGGGAGAGATCGACTATGACGGAATATTGAAAATCGGTCATAATGTCAAAATCGGGTATTTTGCGCAAAATCAAGCACAGTTGTTAGATGAAAATCTGACGGTTTTCGATACGATAGATCGTGTGGCGGTAGGGGATATACGTACCAAAATACGGGATATTTTGGGCGCTTTTATGTTTGGGGGCGAAGCATCCGACAAAAAAGTAAAAGTTTTGTCGGGAGGGGAAAAGACTCGACTGGCTATGATCCGGCTTTTGCTTGAACCGGTGAATCTTCTGATTCTCGATGAGCCTACCAACCATTTAGATATGAAGACTAAGGACATTCTGAAGCAGGCGATAAAAGATTTTAACGGCACGGTAATTGTAGTTTCTCATGACAGGGAATTTTTAGACGGTTTAGTCGATAAAGTCTATGAGTTCGGGAACAAGAGAATAAAGGAGCATCTGGGTGGCATTTATGATTTTCTGCAACGAAAAAAAATGGAAACGTTGCAAGATTTGGAGCGTAATAGTAACGTTGATTCGAAATCTGTCTTGAATAATTCCGGAGATAAGGAAATTTCGGGGACGAGGTTGTCGTATGAAGAACGAAAAGAATTTCAACGTCAGATAAAAAGATTGGAAAAAGCTGTTGCGGATAATGAAAAGCGGGTTGAACAAATAGAGGCGGAAATACAGTCTGTTGAAGAGCAATTGGCTTCTCCTGAAGGTGCATCTGATACTCAGCTTTATGAAAAACATGGAGCGTTGAAGAAGGCTCTGGATGAAGTTATGGAGAATTGGACAGAACACAGTGAGCAACTTGAAAAGTTGCGGTTACAAGATTTATAAACGTAATAATTAAATAATAATGAAACAACTATTGATTTTACCTTTGGTCGCCGGAGCTTTGGCTACCGGTTGTGCTCCTAAGCCCGGGGCGGAGAAGAGTTTGGCCATAGATCCGTCTAATATGGATACGACTGTGGCTTGTGGAGATGATTTTTATGAGTATGCTTGTGGAGGGTGGATTAAAAAAAATCCGTTGAAGCCTGAATATGCTCGTTATGGCTCATTCGATGTTTTGGCCGAAAACAATCAGAAACAAATGCGCGAGTTAATTGATGAGTTGGAGAAAGCTGAAAATGAACCGGGATCGGTTGCTCAAAAAGTCGGAGATTTATATAAAATGGGATTAGACAGCGTTCGTCTTAATAAAGAAGGCGTTTCTCCTATTTCGGAAGCTTTGAAAAATATAGCTTCTTTGGATGATAAGGCTGCTTTTGCATCTCTCGTTGCTCAAATGCATAAAGAAGGATCGTCTCCTTTCTTCCAGTTATATGTAGGCGCTGATGAAAAAAACAGTTCGATGAACATTGTTAATTTATATCAGAGCGGTATGAGTATGGGAGACCGGGATTATTATTTGTCCGAAGACAGCGCTAACGTAAAAATTCGGGATGCATATAAAAAATATATTAATGAGCTGTTTACATTGGCAGGTTATTCTGCAGAGAAAGCTGCTGTTGCCGAAAAGAATGTTATGAATATAGAAACGGCATTGGCTAAAGTTGCATTTTCTCGTGAAGAAACCCGGAATCCGTTGAAAAATTATAATAAAATGCCGATGTCGGATTTTCTAAAACAAATGAACGGTTTTGATTGGAAATCTTATTTTTCAGCTTTAGGTTTGGACTCTTTAAACGAAATCAACCCTAATCAGTTACCTTTTATAAAAGGTATGGATGCCTTAGTTGGAGGTTTGACCTCTGAAGAAATCCGGGATTATTTGATTTTTAAGCAAATAAATACGGCTTCATCTTATTTGAGTGATGATTTTGTTCAGGCGCGTTTTGACTTTTACGGTAAGGTTCTTTCCGGACAGCAAGAATTGAAACCTCGTTGGAAGCGTTCGTTGAGTGTAACGGATGGAGCTTTGGGCGAAGCGTTGGGTGAGATGTATGTAGCAAAATATTTTCCGCCTGAAGCAAAAGAACGAATGCTTAAATTGGTAGAAAATTTACGAATTTCGTTAGGTGAACATATTGACAGTTTAGAATGGATGAGTGCTGAGACTAAGGCTAAGGCAAAAGAAAAACTTGCTGCTTTTTATGTAAAGATCGGTTATCCCGATAAATGGCGTGATTATTCCGGATTAACGATCGATCCGAAAAAATCGTATTGGGATAATGTACGTGAAGCTGCTATATTCGAGTCTGATTATATGTTGAGCGATGTAAATAAACCGGTCGATAAAACCCGTTGGTTGATGAGTCCGCAGACAGTGAATGCTTATTATAATCCGACAACGAACGAAATTTGTTTTCCGGCAGGTATTTTGCAGCCGCCGTTCTTTTATATGGATGCCGACGATGCTGTGAATTATGGAGGCATAGGCGTTGTAATCGGGCATGAAATGACTCATGGGTTTGATGATCAGGGTCGTCAATATGATAAAGATGGAAATCTGAAAGATTGGTGGACGGCAGAAGATGCGAAACAGTTCAATTTGAGAGCAGACAAATTGGCCGATCAATACAGCAGTATTATTGTTTTGGATACAGTGCATGCAAACGGACGCTTTACATTGGGTGAGAATATTGCCGATCATGGAGGATTGCGGGTCTCTTATACTGCATTTAAAAATGCGACGAAGGGACAGGATTTGGAACCGATCGACGGATTTACTCCCGACCAGCGTTTTTATTTGGCTTATGCAGGATTATGGGCGCAGAATATCCGGGATGAGGAGATATTGCGATTGACTAAGATCGATCCTCATTCTTTAGGCAAATGGCGTGTGAATGCTGCGTTACGTAATTTGGAAAGCTTCTTTCAGGCTTTTGGAATCACAGAAAAAGATCCGATGTATATGAAGCCTGAAGACAGGGTAACGATTTGGTAAATGATTTTATTTATATAAATCGAGCCGGGATTTTATTAAAATCCCGGTTTTTTATGACGATACACAAAAATACTCCGGTAAAAATATTATAATTCTTACCGGAGTTTCCTGTTTATTTTAATCAAATCTTAGGACTTGTCTCAATTTTACTCGGGTCAGTTTTGAGAGTTTCTTTTTCTGTTTTTACAAGGAGGGTAGCGGGCTATCTGATAAGTGAAAACGGGAAAAAAGACCGGAAGTAAACACAAAAACGACCTGATAATATTTTTGTCGGAAAATTTACGACAGGCTTTTAAATAATGTCTTTTATCTCTTCAAGATTTTTTGCTACATCTTCGTCCGTTACTTCGCAATTTATAAGGTCTCCTGAGAAATATTGGTCATAAGCTGCCATATCGATGAGTCCGTGTCCCGAAAGGTTAAACAATATTGTTTTCTTTTCTCCTGATTCTTTAGCTTTCTGTGCTTCTTGTATTGCTGCGGCAATAGCATGAGATGATTCGGGTGCAGGAATAATACCTTCGGTACGAGCGAAAAGAGTTGCCGCCTCGAATGTATCTAATTGTTTAATATCTACAGCTTCCATGAGATTGTCTTTTTTCAATTGGCTGACAATCGATCCGGCACCATGATAACGAAGACCTCCGGCATGTATATTCGCAGGTGCGAAGTTGTGTCCGAGAGTGTACATCGGAAGTAATGGGGTATATCCCGCTTCATCTCCGAAATCATATTGGAATCTGCCGCGTGTCAATTTAGGACAAGAAGCCGGCTCGGCAGCAATAATTCGTATATCTCTACCTTCTGTCAGTTTATGACGTAAGAAAGGAAAAGATATTCCGGAAAAATTTGAACCTCCACCGAAACAACCTATGACGATATCGGGATATTCTCCTGCCATTTCCATTTGTTTTTCTGCTTCGAGACCTATTACGGTCTGGTGCAACATAACGTGGTTTAAAACACTCCCTAACGTATATTTGCAATTCGGGGTTTGCAGAGCTAATTCGATCGCTTCTGAAATAGCAGTACCCAGACTGCCTTGATAGTTAGGGTGGTCGGTCAGTATTTTGCGTCCTGCCTTTGTTGACATACTTGGGGATGCAATTACCTGTGCGCCGAATGTTTGCATAATAGAACGGCGATAAGGCTTTTGATGATAGCTGACTTTTACCATATATACGGCCAATTCGAGTCCGAATGTTTTGGCAGCATAAGAAAGTGCAGCACCCCATTGTCCTGCTCCTGTCTCGGTCGTAATGTTGGTTACACCTTCTTTTTTACAGAAATAAGCTTGAGCTATCGCCGAGTTTAGTTTGTGTGAACCGATAGGACTTACACTTTCGTTTTTGAAATAAATATGTGCGGGCGTATCTAAAGCTTTTTCTAATCCGTAGGCACGTACCAGCGGAGTAGGACGCCAAACTTTATACATATCCCGTATTTCATCGGGTATTTCTATCCATGCGTCGGTTGTATTTAGTTCCTGATGAACCAGTTCTTTTGCAAAAATCGGATAGAGATCTTCCGGCTGCAGTGGTTTTTTTGTTCCGGGATGGAGAGGTGGCATAGGTTTGTTTTTCATGTCCGCCACTATGTTATACCACGCTCTGGGGATGTCGTTTTCTTGTAGTAAAAATTTTTTTGTATCCATAATAAGAGTTAGTTATGGTATTATTAGTTGAGTTTTTTATCAGATGTTTTTTGTAAAATTATCTCAAACAAAAGAATTTTGAAACAAAGGAACAAATAATAATTAAAAAATCAAACAAAAAGAAAGGATAATTCAAAATTGATAAACAAATCGATCAAAAAATAATTTTTCGGTGAAATGATAGAGCCTGTTTAGAATCTGTCTGAATTTTGCACGAATGTTTTTTGATACTTGTTTTCGATAGCGTTTTTTAGTTTTGTGTCGAAATGAGCCGTATATATAAAAAGCAAAGAGAGGGACTACTCACGTAGTATTCCTCTCTTTTAGAATTCATCACATTATGCTTATTTTAAAGTGCTAGAAAAGTTACGCATCACGCGCGACTATTTGAAAAGTGCGAATTAATCAATATCTCTCTTCAACTACTTTCCAATCGACGATATCCCATAGACCATTCAAATGATCGGCTCTTCGATTTTGGTAGTCGAGGTAATAGGCATGTTCCCAGACATCGAAGGTGAGAAGCGGCGTATATCCTTTTGTCATTGGATTGCCGGCATTTCCTTCTTTAATGATGTCCAGTTTGCCTTCTTTGTCTTTTACCAGCCATACCCAACCTGATCCGAATTGGGCGACTCCTGCATCGACAAAGGCTTTTTTGAATTCTTCAAAAGAACCCCATTTTTCATCGATTGCCTTTGCTAAAGCACCTTTCGGTCCTTCGCTTTTGTGGGGAGTAAAGCTGAAAAAGTAAAATATATGATTCCATGCTTGAGATGCATTGTTGAATAAAGCTCCGTCAGCTTCTTTGATAATAGTTTCGATCGGTGTATCTTCATAAGGTGTACCCTTAGTCAGATTATTCAGATTATTAATATAAGTCTGTTCATGTTTGCCATAATGAAACTCTATCGTTTTTTTACTGATAGCAGGTTCTAATGCATCATATTCGTATGGTAATTTGGGCAATTCGTATTTCATAATTCTATTTTTTTTATCGCTGTTTATTAGTAAAACAAACTAACAGCAGAAAAGTTCTGTAATTGTTGATTTTTTAATCTTTTTTTGCAAATAAAATCTTAAAGCTCTTTTAGACAGTATTATTATATTGTTGGAAAAGCCCTTTTTTATTTGCTTTACTTAATAAACAGCCGTTGTCGGTAAAAGTTCTGTGAAACGGAAAAAAAATAATTACATTTGCATAAAAGAATGTATAGTGTGGAAGAGTTTTTGAAAGATCTTAATCCGAGTCAGCGGGAAGCTGTTTTATATAATGATGGTCCTTCACTTGTTATTGCCGGTGCAGGATCGGGTAAAACCCGTGTACTTACCTATAAAATTGCATATCTGTTGCAAACAGGCTATGCTCCTTATAATATATTAGCATTGACTTTTACCAATAAAGCGGCACGGGAGATGAAAGAGCGTATTTCCCGAATAGTAGGGGAAGATACTGTATCTCGTTTGTGGATGGGCACTTTTCATTCGGTGTTTTTGCGGATTTTGCGAACCTATGCCGACCGTATCGGTTTTAATTCTAAATTTACAATTTATGATACTGCTGATTCTAAGAGCTTGATAAAAACTATTATAAAAGAGAAAGCTTTGGATGACAAGCTTTATAAGCCGGCGACGGTTCAAGCTATTATCTCAAATGCTAAAAATGCCTTGATTACTCCCATTGCTTATGCAGCTTCAAAAGAGTTGATAGAAGCGGATATCCGTTCTAAAAAACCGCTTATAAAAGATATATATGCAGAATATTGGAATCGTTGTGCTCGTGCGGGGGCGATGGATTTTGATGATTTACTGCTTTATACCAATATTCTGTTTCGGGATCATCCCGATGTTCGGGATCATTACAGGAATATATTTCGGTTTATCTTGGTAGATGAATACCAAGATACCAATTTTGCACAGCATCTCATTGTGCACCAATTGGCAAAAGATCACAATCATATATGTGTAGTAGGAGATGATGCGCAAAGTATTTATTCGTTTCGGGGAGCGAATATCAGCAATATTTTAAATTTGCGGACAGATTATCCCGGTTGCCGAACTTTTAAATTAGAACAGAATTACCGTTCTACACGCATGATCGTAGCTGCTGCAAACAGCTTGATCGAAAAAAATAAAGAACGGATTCCCAAACATGTATTTTCGGATAATGACGAGGGGAGTAAAGTTGCTGTGTTGAATGCGTATTCCGATTTTGAAGAGGGATATATGGTGGCGAACCGTATTTCCGAAATGCGTGCCATTTCGGGATTTTCGTATAGCGATTTTGCTATTCTTTACCGGACAAACGCACAATCCCGAATTTTTGAAGAAGCATTGCGGAAGAAAAATATTCCTTATAAAATATATGGGGGATTGTCATTCTATCAAAGAAAGGAGATTAAAGATATTGTCGCCTATTTTCGTATGACGGTCAATCCGCATGATGAGGAAGCTTTGAAGCGGATTATCAATTATCCTTCTCGGGGAATAGGAGATACGACTCTTCGCAAAATAGGAGAATGTGCTACAAAATATGAAGTAAGTCTGTGGCAGGTGGTTTCCGATCCGCTTGCTTATGCTCTTTCTGTCAATAACGGCACATTGGACAAGTTAAAGAAATTCAAAGAGTTGATCGACTCTTTTAGGGAAGCAGCGGAGGAGAAAAATGCTTTTGATCTGGCAGAGCAGATAGTCAAACAGTCGGGAATTTTTGCAGAGGTATTTTCTGACCGTACTCCGGAGAATTTGAGCCGTCAAGAAAATTTGCAGGAGTTGATGAATGGGGTGCAGGAGTTTTGTTCTTTACGTGAAGAAGAAGGAAACGAGTCGGTTTCATTAATCGATTTTTTGAATGAAATATCTTTGGCTACCGATCAGGATAATGATAAAGAGGAGAATAACGATAAAGTTACGATGATGACCGTTCACGCGTCAAAAGGTCTTGAATTTACGAATGTGTTTGTCGTAGGTCTTGAAGAAGACCTCTTTCCGTCGGCGATGTGTAAGAGTAGTGAACGGGAAATAGAAGAGGAGAGACGGCTGCTTTATGTCGCGATTACCCGTGCGGAAAAAAATTGCATACTTTCGTATGCGGGTACTCGTTATCGTAACGGAAGTCCTACAGCTATGCCTCCCAGCCGTTTTTTAAAAGACATGGATTCTCGATATTTATCTTTGCCTTCTGCCCTCGATGGCGACGAAAGACCGGAAAGACGGGAGGTGAATCGTTTCTCTTCGAGAAATGTATTCAGTCGTGTACGTAGTCGTCAATGGTCGGACGAACCGGATTCTGTAAACTTGAAAGCCAAGAAGTCAGCCCTTTATAATCCGGAACAGTACAGGCCGCTTACACGAATGGAACAAGCTGTTTCCAAAGAGATGTCAGGAACATTGAAACAGATCGGAAACATACAGGTAGGAAGTGTGATACGGCATGACCGTTTCGGACAAGGAAAGGTTATCGATATTTCAGGAGATGGAGATAATGCTAAAATCGGAGTTGAATTTGAAAATGTCGGTAAGAAACAATTACTGCTTAAGTTCGCGAAGTTTACCGTAGTTGAATGATAGAAAATAAGATTATGGATATAGAAAAAATACCGTCGCCTTGTTACGTGTTGGACGAGGCGTTGTTTCGTAAAAATTTAGAACTGATCCGTTCGGTTAAAGAACGTGCGGGAGTAAATATCATATTGGCGTTTAAGGCTTTTGCTTTATGGAAAGCATTCCCCATTGTACGGGAATATATTCCGTATTCAACGGCAAGTTCCGTATTCGAAGCCCGGTTGGCTTATGAAGAAATGGGAAGTCCTGCACATACTTATTCTCCGGCATATACCGATGCCGATTTTCCGGCTATTATGAGTTATAGCAGTCACATAACATTCAATTCTCTCAGTCAGTTTCAGCATTTTTATCCTCAAATTTTAGCTGCCGGGAATAAAATATCTTGCGGATTACGTATCAATCCTGAATATTCAGATGTAGAGACAGATCTTTATAATCCGTGTGCTCCCGGTTCTCGATTGGGAATTGTAGCTTCTATATTAGGTAACGTATTGCCGCAGGGAGTCGAAGGTTTGCATTTTCATACACTTTGTGAATCGTCATCGTATGATTTAGAAAAAACATTGGAACAGGTAGAAAAAAAATTCGGACATTTACTGTCGCAGGTTAAATGGTTGAATATGGGGGGCGGACATCTAATGACTCGAAAGGATTATAATGTAGAGCATTTGATAGACGTATTGAAAGCCTTCAAAGAACGACATCCCAATTTGGAAATTATTATGGAACCGGGTAGTGCATTTGCTTGGCAGACCGGGATTTTGGTCTCTTCTGTTGTAGATATTGTTGAAAATCAAGGAATAAAAACCGCAATTTTGGATGTTTCGTTTACGTGTCACATGCCTGATTGCCTGGAGATGCCGTATAAACCGGTTGTTCGTGGAGCGACAGATCCTGTTCCGGGAAAGCCGACATATCGTTTAGGTGGAAATTCTTGCTTGAGTGGAGATTATATGGGAGATTGGTCGTTCGATAAAGAATTGAAAGTAGGTGATAAGATCGTGTTTGAGGATATGATTCATTATACAATTGTCAAAACGAATATGTTCAACGGAATTCCACATCCGGCATTAGCATTATGGACAAAGGATGAAGAATTGAAAATATGGCGTACCTATACTTATGACGATTATAAAAATCGGATGGCATAATATATTGGATAAAGGGGAAATTTTTTGTAAAAAAAAGTTTTGTAAAAGCTTTTTGGATATATAAATATTTAATTATAGTTAATATATTGCATTTTGTAGAATAATAGTATTGCATATATAAATAATGTTCGTATATTTGCAATGTGTTTTTCATGGTATTAGATTTAAGGTTAACGAAGATTGGTTGTCGAGATGACAACCTTTTCTTTTTTATATACATTTTTCTCATGAAATAGTCTTAGTATATGTCTAAATTTTCCGACAAGGAAACATTATCAGGTCATCTTTGCGTTTGCTTACGGTCTTTTTCCCGTTTTCACTCATCAGATAATCTATCATACTTTTGTGAAAATAGAAAGGTAGATCAATGCTGGTTGAATTATTAGATAATAAGCTTTTTTATTTCAGGATATTTTTGAAAAGTTTTTCCGTTATATCGTTTTTGTAGAAAAATATAGCGGGATTTTTTGTGTTAATGCTGATTTAAATCGAGCATATTGCCTGTTTTATAAATAATCGAAGTAATATCGTGGAGGATAAAAATCTCATAGGATATAGAAATATTCTCAATAAAAAATGATATGTTTTTAATTTGTTTAACAATAATGGATAGTGAACTTTCTCTTATTTTGAGTCCCTAAATAATAGAATAGTTAAATATATAAATTCATTTGTATGAGTAAATCTGCAATAGATATTGACAAAATATTTAAGTGCTATTATCGTCCATTATGTTTATATGCATTACATTATGTTCATAATACTGATATTTCTGAAGACATAGTACAAGATAGTTTTTTTTCTTTATGGGAGAGAATAAATAGTGTTGAAATAGAGAATGTCAAAGCATATCTTTATAAAACAGTACGAAATCGTAGTTTGGATTATCTGAAGGAGAATTTGATTTATGAGACAAACCTTTCTCCATTTGATTTGGAAGATATTCTGACCGATGAAGAGGCAGAAGAACGTTCGCTCGCAGAAGCTCGAATGTGGACGATTATTGATACTCTTTCAGAACGTTGTCGAGAAGTATTTTTATTGAATAAGCGTGATGGCATGAAGTATAAAGAAATTGCAGACAGACTACACATTTCTGTAAATACGGTAGATAATCATATTAGTAAAGCTCTTCGGCTGATACGCGAAGGTGCGCAAAAGATCTATATTTTCTTATTTAACTAATCTTTACTATTCCTTTATAGTGAATTTTTTTATTGTAACAGTCATAGTTACGAAAAATAAAATATTGAAAAGTATGGGAAATTTAGAAGAAAAATGTCTTCGCTTTGTTTTGCATTATTATCAGAAAAATAAATTGGATACGCAAAAAGCATTAAAAGATTTTAAAGACAAACATCAAATATCGGCGTGTAATAAAAATACCGTACGCTTTTGGTGGGTATTTACCGGTGTTGCAGCCGCAATATTCATAGTGATTTTTATGCAATATCGATTTTATGAGGAAAAAGAATGGACAGAAGTAACAGCCGATTCTCATTCAGTAGTTTATCTTCTTCCGGATAGTTCTTCCGTTATTTTATTTCCTCATTCTTCTATTCGTTTTTATTCTGAAAGTTATCGGCTTTCTTGTCGTGAGGTACAAATGAGAGGAAGGGTATCGTTTTCTGTCAAACATGATATTTCACGTCCGTTTACCGTAAAAGGGGAACTATCTCAAGTTAAAGTTTTGGGTACTTGTTTCACGATAGATGAAAGTCGGATTGATACGGCATTTATTCGGGTTGATTCAGGAAAAGTTCAATTTTCGGTTATCGGACAACCTGATACACTGATATTGACGGAGGGGATGACAGTGGAGGCTGTTAAAGGTCAGCATAAGCTGCAAGTGATGAAACGCTCGATGACAGGTAACTTTGTATTTGATAACACACCGTTATCTGTGGTACTTGACGAGCTATCGAGATACTATAAAGTACAACTGACTGTTGACTATCCGAATAAGTGGCTGACTGCCGATTTTAAAGCAAAAAGTTTGGATGAGATTATTGAGATCATAGAGAAAGTATTGAACGTGAATATTGAAAAGGTAAAATGATGAAGCTCATAATGACTGTGATTTTATTGTATGTGTGCCTGAGTATAAATGCCCAACAAAATACGACGGAAATGAAAAAAATCATAGATGCTATGCAAGATATGTATCATGTAAATTTTGTGTATGATTCTTCTTTGGCAAATATTAAACCGAAAAGCGCTCCTTTATCAGGTAGTTCGTTAGTTGAAAATTTAAAAAGAGTATTCAGTGGTATTGGCATACAATGGGAAATTCGGGATGAATATGTTTTACTATTCCGCCAAGATAGTTATACTTTTTCTGGATATGTATGTCAGGAAAATGGAGAAACACTCATCAATGTGACGATCTTTGACATGAATACGAAAAAGGGAACGTTAAGTAATGAACATGGTTTCTTCAGTATAACATTGCCGAGAGGAAAACATAATATACGTTTTTCTTATATAGGTTATCAAGATGTTATAAAGGAATTGAATTTAAATTCAAATTATAACGGCATTGTTTATATGAAAGAAGGTGTTGCTTCATTGTCCGAAATAGAAGTAATAGGAGATTTGAATTTACCTTTTCATACGACACAAACAGGAAAAGTGTCGCTGACCTCAGAACAATTGAATGCAGAATTTTCGTTATTAAGTTCTCCTGATCTTGTGAAAACTCTTCAAACTATCCCTGGTGTATCTGCCGGAACAGAACTCCTTTCTGGAATGTATGTACATGGCGGTAAAAACGATGAGAATCTTTTTTTGCTTGACGGAACGCCCCTTTATCAAATTAACCATTTGGGAGGTCTGTTTTCGGCCTTTAATACGGATATTGTCAAGAATGTAGATTTCTATAAAAGTGGTTTCCCTGCCCGTTATGGAGGCAGGTTATCTTCTGTAGTCGATGTTCGTACCAAAGAGGGAGACATGAAAGAATTTCATGGGAATTTTTCTCTGGGTTTACTTGATGGTAGAATTCAATTTGAAGGTCCTATAATAAAAAACAAGACATCGTTTAATGTTGCTATGAGAAGAAGTTGGACAGATCTTTTTACTGCTCCTATATTTTTTGTACTTAACCGTTCTAATCCTAAAGACAAGAAGAATTTGCGTTATGCCTTTCATGATATCAACGGGAAAATTACTCACCGATTTTCGGATAGGAACAAACTTTCGCTCAGTATATATTCCGGCAATGATTTATTGAAAGTAAAAGCTCGGCAGATCTTTGATGGGAGTATTATGAATGCAGATAAGGAGCATTATAATTCAGATTTTAAAGTGACATGGGGGAATTTGACTGCTGCTTTGGCTTGGAACTATCAGTTCACTTCTAAATTGTCAGGAAATTTTACCGCTGTATATGCACGTAATACTTCTATGTATGACTATGTAGAAGATGATCGCTATTTTAGTGATAAGGATCAGATTTATATGAATCGAAGAGAGCGATTCAATCATTCTTCGATAAATGATATCGGTTATCGTATGGAGTTTGATTATCGTCCCGGAGTGAATCATCATATCCGTTTTGGTAATAATTATTTATACCATATTTATCATCCTCAAAATATAGCGTCTCGAAATCTGACAGAAAAATATTCGGATATTGATACTATATCGCTGGAAAGTGCAAGTCGTTATAGAGGTGGTGAAGTTTCTTTCTATATTGAAGATGAAATGCGACTGACACAAAGGATAAAAGCCAATGCCGGCTTGCATTATGCGGTCTATCAGACAGATGGGAGGTATTATCATTCTTTCGAACCGAGAGTAGCTATGAGTTATCAATGTGCAGATCGAGTTGCTGTAAAGGCATCTTATGCTGAGATGAGCCAATTTGCACATCAATTATCGAATACTTATCTTAATCTTCCGACTGATAGTTGGGTACCATCTACACGAAAAGTGCCTCCTATGCATTCAAGACAACTTGCTGCCGGAGTGTATGTGGAATTGCCTTTACATATTAGTTTGAACATAGAAGGGTATTATCGTGCTACAAGCCAATTGCTTGAATATGATGGCGGAAATAGTCTGATGCTTCCGGCCGATAATTGGGACAATTTAGTGAAAACGGGTAAAGGAAAGTCTTATGGTATGGAACTGTCTTTGGAATATAGAAACCGGAATAATATTATTGAAGCTGGATATACATTATCATGGAGTAAACAAAAATTTGAAGATTTTTGTCCGGATTGGTATTACAGTAAGTTTGACAATCGTCATAAATTTAATATCTTATTCCGTCATAAATTTAGTGGTCATATAGATATTTATGCCGCATGGACATATCGTAGCGGAGATAGAGCTACTGTTCCTACTCAGTATGTGAATGGTCCGTCTTTTCCGAATGTCCCCGGTTCGAGTGAACCGGAACTGATTTATGAAAGGCCGAACAATATCACATTGCCGGCATATCATCGTCTTGATCTGGGTATGAACTTCCACCATATAACAAAAAGAGGATTTGAGCGTATTTGGAATATCAGTGTTTACAATGCTTATTGCCGAATGAATGCATTTTATACTCGAATAGAACGTTTACCGAGTGGTGGTTTCAGAGGCAAGGCGATAGGAATCTTTCCTATAATCCCTTCATTCAGTTACACATTAAAGTTTTAAACGCATGAGGTATTTATATTTTGTCATATTATTTTTTTGTGTATTTCTGTTTTCATCTTGCACATATCACTTTAAGTTGGATGATATTATGGAGTCTCCTAAATTGGTACTATATTGTTATCCGGGAAGTGGCGATACGACTATTGTACATTTGTCACGCAGCCATCCTGTTAGTCAGAAAGGAGAACTTAGTCAAGGATTGAAAGCTGCGAATGTCCTTATTTCGGTAAATGATGAGACAATGCATTTTTCGTGGACGAATGATTCTATACCGGGTATTCCGGCTCAAAGTTATTATGTGGTAAAGAAATACAAAGATGGGGATAAAATAAATATAACGGCATCTGCCGACGGTATGAAGACTGTCTCTGCTGCAACGATTATTCCGAAACCATTTCCTTTAAAGTCGGTCGATTTGATTAGAAAAGAAACTGATATGGATAAACTTCAGTTTCAGATACATTTCGATGACGATGCAAGCACCAAAGATTATTACGCTATGAGAATTGAGTATAAACAGATGTATTGGAGTAATGGAAATTATTCAGAGTCGATTAGCCCGATAGTGTTTGATTTGGATGATGAACCTTTATTGAATAACTCTTCGGGATTGGATGATATACTGATGAATGAGAATGATTTTTATCAAAATCTATATTATTGGGATGATACTAAAATTCAGGGTAAAAGCTATACATTTAGGTTAAATACCTATTATATGGCAGACTATGAGGATGATTTCATTACTCCCGACGGATATGAACATATTGTTTGTAAAACGAAATATCGGGTCATTTTATATAGCCTTTCTGAAGAGTTTTATAAATTTCTGAGATCGCTAAATGAACAGAAGAATAATGGACTGGGACATTCTGAGTTAGCTCCCATACGGGCTACTTATACAAATGTTATAAATGGTATAGGAGTCGTGGGTGGTTGTAGAATTCTCCGAACGCAATGGATCGACAATTTAAAAGATGATTGAATAGAATGTTTTACAGTAAGAGTCAGATGTTGTCATTAGATATAATTAACTATTTTTCAGTGAAAATTTAGATCTATCTGAGGATTTGGATTCGGGAAGTTTAATTTGAATGGATATATTCTTTATGTATTGGAAAATATTTATATGTTTGATTATAGCTCTTTTTCCGGGTATTAGCAATGTTTGTTCTTATAGCCAAGAGGTCAGAGTGCATGATTCGGTAATGGTTATTCAAAAAGGTAATTTTTGTTTAAGTAATGATCGTGTTATATTTGAAAAGGGTATGAATGTAAAGGTAGATACTCTTCTTTTTGGAATTTCTCGTTCGAATAAATTTGCATTTAATAACGGATATTCTTATTGTTCGGAGTTCTATGCCAATAAGTCTTTTTTACATACAGGAGAATACAGCGTGTCAGGTGTCATAAAGCACTATCCGTATGGCCGTTTTTATGGTATGGGTAAACAAATTAACTTTATCGGTTTAGGACAAATGAATTATGCCGGTATTGGATTGTATTCTATGAACCGTTGTTCTTTAAATATCTTTGCATATGCAGTAAAATGGCATATACCGAGATATGAAAGTTTGTTGTTCGGATTGTTCGGTAGTTTATCTTACTCTGTTAATGAGAAAGTTAAATTAAATACATTTGCTTCGTACTCGCTTATATTTTCTTCTTCTTTCAGAACTATTAATTATGGAGGTTTTGTTACTTACGATATGCATCCTAATTGGGGGATGGATATTGGAGTTAAGCGTTGTTGTGATTTCCGGTTGCGTAACGAACAAACAGTACCTATAATTGCACCTTATTTTCGATACAAAGGAAATAAACTTAGTGTTGATGTAGGCAGTGGACTCTTCCGGTTGTTTAAATAATGTTGTTGGATAATTTTTTCTATCTCTCTGCCGAGTAGTGTCACGCTTATTTAACTTGATCTTTATATATTTTTTGTATGTTTATCGAGATGTAATTATTTAGTAAAAATTTTTCATGTTATTGAGAATGTTTAATTTTGCATCGTAGTTAAGAGCTTGTCTCAATTTTGCTCGGGCCAGGTTTGGAAGTTTCGTGAAAAATGGTTTAACGATAGGGTATGGAAAAAAAAGAATCTATAATTCGTCTGATTTATCCGCAGTGGCAAGGAGGAAATATTGCCAAATGGATTTCGGAAATAAAGAATCCGGCAGATGCCTCACGAGGATATTTTTTAGGAGCTCGATTGCTTGATTTTCTTGCACCGGATAATGGACAGGAGAAGTTGGTCGTTCCCGTATCGACTGAGGTTGTTGAGCGTAAAGAGAAGGATGGAGTCCTTGATAAAGATATTATAATACGTCAAACAAGGGCTGCATTAAGTATGTTGCGAGTTAGCAATCCTGATAAAATAGTAACGCTTGGAGGTGAATGTTCGGTTAGTGTTGTACCGTTTACCTATCTTGCTGAAAAATACGATAATGATGTAGCCGTTATTTGGATAGATGCACATCCTGACATTACATTGCCCGGTGATGTTTATTCGGGATATCATGCAATGGCGGTTACGGCATGTATGGGATACGGAGATAAAGAGATTATTGCAGAACTTCCTTCCCGGATTGCATCATCGAGAATATTGTTTGTCGGATTACGTAATTGGGAACGCGAAGAGATTATTGTTCGGCAAAAACAATATGGAATTCCTCATCTTGCTCCAAGAGATGTGGCTCAAAATAGCGATGCGGTCAAGTGTTGGCTGAAAACTTGTGGCGCATCTAAAGTATTGATTCATTTTGATATGGATGTTCTTGATCCTTCGGAGATTGTTGCGGCAGTAGGGACAGACCCGGATGGAATGAAAATGGAGGAGGTTATTCGTGTAATAAATGATATTGCTGAAGAAAAAGAAATTGTCGGTCTGACCATTGCCGAACCTATGCCTCGTACAGCGATCAGAATTAAAGACATGTTAAACCGTTTGCCTTTATTGAAATAAATATAGATGCAGGTAATACTGATAAAAAGATAAAGTGTAAGAGCTGGTTTATGTTTTCCGATAAGGAAATTTTATCAGATCATCTTTGTGTTTTTTCCGGTCTGTTTTTATTTTAGTATATTTATTGGTCGGATATTGTGATTTTTACTTGTTCTTTTTGCAGATACCATTATATTGTGCCTATAAGCTAAACAGGCCAAAATGAAATATACGGCACATTGTATCCATAAAATGATATATTCTTGTCGTATGTCGGCAATGGTTGCACCCATTGAATTTATTTTTACAAAAGCTAATGTGCCCGGAGCTGCCGGGAAAATAAAATGAGATGCTTTCCAGTACCATGGCATGAGTTCTAACGGGTAGGATACTCCGGACAAGAAGATGAGCCCGACCGAAAAAAATGCGATCATTAACAACGGAGTCTCTGAATCGGTGTAAAATACCGAAGCTGCCAATCCGAAGAAGCTGGTGGCAAGCAGATACGGAATCATTAACATAACTATTTCATATTTATTCCCTATATTCGGTAAACTGAATACTACGGGCATTAATCCTAATAAAAACAGAGAGAAAAAGGCATATAGGAAACAATAGACAAAAGTTTTACTAATGATAATTCCGGACATTCTGCCAAAAGAAGATCCTTTGCCCGGAAGTTGCGAAATAGATCCGGAGTCTTTTTCATCACCGCTGATCATTCCGATTACCATTAATAAGGTCTGAAAGATTATAACCATCAGAACTGCCGGAATTAAATAACTCCCGTATCCCTCTGTGTGGTTATACAGGGCTGTTCCTACAACAGTTATTGCTTCGGATTGTGTTATCTGTTGAGTATCTTGTTGAGGTAGAAAGACAAGCATTTCAGGGCGATATTTTTTATTTAATTCCAGCATAGCTCCTGCCGAAGATTCTTGCATCGCCAGATAATAGAGAAATGCGTCGGTTGTCCCATACATGACGAATATCGATTCATCTCCACGATTTACTCTTGTTTCGAAATCTTCGGGAATGTATATAATGCCGATAACCTCATTCTTTTTCATTAGCTCTTTAGCTTCTGGAAAATCGTCTCCGTTACAATATACTTTTACTTGAGGTGCGGCATCGATCAGACGGGTGTATTCTCGACTCAAAGCGCTATGAGATTGATCTACGACTGCAATAGGAGCATCTCTGATCAAATTCGGTTCATACATATAATTATAGAGAAGCCCATATACGAAAATTCCTCCCATCAGCACGAGTAATATGGCATAGCTTGTGCCGATTGTTTTGAATTCTCGCATTATTATTGTTGCGATGTCTTTAAACCAAGATGATATTTTATTTGATATTCTCATATTTATGACTTAATATAGCTTTTTTCAGATGCGGTAATATAAGGATAGCCGGCAAGATAAATAAAAATAGAGCGCTTATGTTCTGCCATGTATAGGCAAATCCATAGTCTCCGTACAACAAGTTTTGATTGATCTCAACAAAATGGCGAACAGGGAATAAAAATGAAGCGTAATATACTGCCGGAAACATAAATGGAGCAGGGAATGTCACACCCGACAGAGTTGCACCTAATGATCCGACCATAGATACGATACTGATGATAATACTGATTGCCGGGAATAGGGAGAATAAAAATACAGCTAAAGCTTGAGTAGCTATGACAAATAATATTGTTGTTAGGTTTAAGGGGGTGAATCCGCAAGAAAAAGGAATTTGCATAACACCGAACATGATATAATTAGAAAATATTCCTATAATGATAAACAGGATGGTGTAGGGTAATAATTTCCCGGTTATGGCTGTAAATATATTCATATCGGCGCACTTCAACCATTCGTCTGCCGTATGGAATTTAATCTCGCTTCCTATTGTATATACGGTTACTAACAGAATGATAACTTGAAATAGAATAAAGAAAAAAGGATTACTTAGATATACCGAATAATCCAGATCGGGATTGTAAAGAGGATGTCCTTGTTCATTGACTGGAACAAGAAAGTCTTCGATTTGATTTTCACTGATTCCTAACGCTGTTGCTTCATTTATAATGGGCGTTATGGCTAACGGTTGCAGTACGGTTTCAAAAGCTCCTTGTATTTCGCTACCTACGCTTAACAAAGCATAGTGGTAGTAATAGGAGAGTGTTGTGGTTTTACCCGAAAGAACATTCTCTTCAAAATTTTCAGGAATAACTAAATATCCGTAAATTTTTTTTTGTTGAGTTGCTGTCCGTGCAGAAATATCGTCAGAGTAATGAGCGATTACGTTAAAGGTAGGTACTGCTTCGATTGTTCTGGAAATATTTCTTGAAGTTGCTGTTTGATCTAAATCGACGATTCCGATGGGGAGGTTCTCCATTTGTCCCGATCCGAATATCGTTGCCATAAAAAAGACGCAAAATAGAGGCAATACGATACATACCCCGAAATATAATCTCCGAGATGTCATGCGTGTTATTTCCCTTTCGAATACAGAGAAAAAAGATCCTTTTTCAGAATGGATACTCATTCTATTGTTCATTAAGGTTTACCAATACCGACATACCTGGGCGCAAATCCTTGACTGGAGAAGTAGGTAAGGCATGCAATTCGAAGGTTCTCAGATCATAACTTCCGGTCTGCTTGGTAGATCTCCATGTTGCATAACTACCCAAGGGACTGATATAATTTGTTTTAAATATTATTTCTTTCTTATTCAAAGCGGGAACACTGCCTTTGAATGTTTTTCCTATCTTGAAATAAGGGAGGAAATCTTCTCTTACATTCAGTACGACATGAGCATCATTCAGTACTACAAGGCTCATGATAGGTGTGCCTGCACCGACTAATTCACCACGTTTGGGATAGATAGAGGCTATCTGTCCCGATTCGGGAGCTGTAAGTTTGGCATCCTGCAATAGAGCCTCGACTTCATTGACTGTTCCTTTTGCTGCGTTGACCAATGACCGGGCACTTTCTTTATCTTGTTTTTGAGCTCCATCCAAAGCCATCAAATATTGCTGGTATGCAGCTTTCTCATTAGCTATCGCTGCTTTATAGATAGCCTCGACTTCATCTTTCCTTTGTGAGGTTACGACACTGTCTTTATATAATGTCAGAATACGGTCATAAGTCGTTTTTGCCAATTGCAGATCAGATTTAGCCTTGCTCCATATTTGGAACATCGTTTCGATAATTTGGCTGCGAGTACCTTCATCAATTTTTTGGTTTTGATATTTCGCGACGTTTTCCAATGCATTTACCTGTTCATATTTTGCTCGAGCTTCAGGGCTATTGATAATTACCAAAGTGTCACCGGCGGAGACATTTTGGCCTTCTTTGACTAAGAATGTATCGATCCGTCCCGGTAATTTCCCGGATATACGTATTTCGGTAGCCTCTATTTGTCCTTGCAGAATTGTCGGTTTATTCTCGAGTAATATCATTCCTAAGAAAGAGATGAGAGCGACGATTATTAAAACAGATATGAAAGCCGTTATCAGATATTTTTTTGTTCTGTCCATAGTTATGTATAATTAATATCTTGAAAATAAATTATAGAGCCTGTCCGGATTTTGCTCTGGTCGGATTTGAGAGTTTCTTTCGAGGATTTTTTGTTGTCTTTGCGAGAATGATAGCGGGTTATCTGACGAGAGAAAACACAAAGATGACCTGATAATATTTTTTATCGGAAAATTCAGCCAGGCTCATAAAAAGGTTCGTTTTTTCCCTCTTTGCTATATTGGTAAAATGTGTCGGGAATACCACATGCCGATAATAGATTTATCAAGGCAACGTCATATTGATAATAAGCAAGTAAAGAGGCTATTTGTACTTTTGACAACATTACTTCGGCATCTATTACTTCTGTTGAAGTAGCCATACCTTCTGTAAAAGATTTTTTACGTATGCGAACTAATTCCCTACTCATTTCTATAGTCGTGTTTAGAGCCGAAACATTATTCAACGCATTTTGTATCTGGCTGTAAAATTTTTCCAGAACTACATTTAAGTCATCAATAGCTTTATCCTTTCCCAAAGCCAATGTTTGTTTGGTGATTTTGGCTTGTCTGATTTTTTTCTCTCTATCCAGCCCGTCGAAAATGTTCCATGAAAATCCTACGCCGATCATGCTGCGGGGAAGTAGGTTCTTTTCGATACCGTGTGCATATAGAGTTTGTTTACCGAATAAGGCGATGTTTGGAATGTAACCCGTACGTCCGATTTTCAATTCATTGTTGGCGATGTTTTCTTGTAGTCGCATTTGGTTTATAAGATAGTTATTACTTTCTATCAAACTTTTGAAATAGAGAATTGTCGGTAGAGAATCATTGATGAAAAGGGGAGAGATAGGACGAATATTACCATCCGTTTCCATTTTGATCAATGTCTTTAGTGCGCTTTGGGCGACATCTAAATCTTTCTTTGCAGATTCTAATTCTCGTTTAGCTTCATCCATATTTACTTGTACGAACAATCTCTCAGCTTTATTTATCATTCCGTTTGCTTCAAGTTTTAATGCATTCTGATAATGTTTTTTCAAAGATTGAAATGTCTGCTCTCTTACCTCGACGACTTTTTGTCCTAGTCGTACTCCGAAATAACTTTCGACAAGAGCTATACGAGTATTAGCGCTGATCTGTTCTTTATTCACTTCAGCGATAGAAACCATTGCTTTTCCTATTTTTCCGGCATAAATACGTTTTCCACCGGTAAAGATAGGCCATGTAATATTGGCGTCGATAGTTGTCAGATCTTGTGGGGCGAGAGGAAAACTGAGAGAATAACTTCCTATTTTGTCTAAGATAGAAGATATAATCTGGTCATCCGGAATGATAGAATGAATAAAATCTTTTGCCGGATCGGTAAATTGGTTCAGTGATTCTTTCACTTCTATTTTATTTGCCATGTGTACGTATGCCCCTGTTGCATTGATTGCCGGATACCAGAAAGCATTCAGACGCTGGTGTTCGCTTCTTGCCCATTCAATTTCTTTATCTGCGATTTGAAGGCTCTGATTACCTTTGTCGAGTAGTTGTATAGACTCTTCAAAGCTGAGACTTATCTCTTGATTTTGTCCGAAGAGGATCGGTGATGAGATGAGAAGTAATATACTGCATGATATAAAATACCTGAACATATACCTTTTTCGTTATAGATTTCTATTTTTCTATAAACGGGGAAGTCGGGAGGTTTGTTCGATAAAATATTAAAGAAAAAAGCAAATACTTTTATGCAAAAGAAAATAAATGAATATTGCAAAAAGTATATTTAGGTTGGATATGAATTATTGATTGTTAATAATGAAAATATATGTGTGAAAATAACCTTAAATACAGCACATCTGTTTGTATGAATAAAAAAATGTAATTATATTTGCAGCATATTTTTTCATGGTATTAAATTTAAGGTTAATAGAAGATTGGTTGTCGGGATGACAACCATTTTTTTTATCTGCACTTTTGGTTGTTATAATCGAAATAAACTGTAAAAATGTTTTCGTGAAACGAAAAAGCTAAATATATATTGGTAGGGTATTGAGAAACTTAAAGTTCGTTTGAACAGATTTGAGAGCTTCTTCCCAGTATGTTTTTCTATTTTTATGAGGAGGATAGTGGGATATCTGACAAGAGAAAACGCTGTCAGTATTTTTTATTGGAAAATTTAAATAGGTTCTTGAAGTCAGCTTTTATTTGTGTAATAAGATCTTATCATTATTTTATTATATGATTTTAGGATATATTACCGAAAAGGATTAAACGTAATGTATTCTTGATTTGTTTCTTTATATAAAGAGTTTGAAACTAAAATCATAGAGAAGATGAAAAAGATTTTTTTATTAGCGGCTGCAGCCGCAGCAGTAGGGGTGACATTGTATTTATCTTGTAACCAAAACGCTCGGTGTAATTTAAAAAGAAAAGTTCGTGAAGGACGCCGGTCTATTGATAGAAATATATCGAAAGCTTCACGTAGAATCGAGAAATCTGTAAATAAAGCAATTGATAATTTAACTGAGGCTCAAGAGAAACTTCAGCAAAAAGCTGATGAGCTAAATACGAAGCTTCATAAATCGACTGCTGAATAAGATATGAAATGATATTTTTTATTTGCAAACAGACTTTGTATTCATTTTTAGTAGAGTGTTTGATATTTTTAGAGCCTGTTTAAATTTTACCCGGTGTCAGGTTTGAGAATTTTTTAGAAGTTGTTTTTTGTTTTTATAAAGATAATATCGGGTTATCACGAATGAAAGTAGAAAGCAGACTGAAAGAAATGCAAAGATGATCTGATAAAATTTCTTTATCGGGAAATTTAAACAGGCTATTAGACACTCTGTTTCACTATATTATTTCTTTGGTTTATTCTTTTATCGTAGCATTTATTACGCGTTCGAGCAAAACCGTTTTCTTATTCCAATGATAAGGTTCGTATTCTGTATTTTTCAGGATTTTATTATTTTTAAAAATTAATCCGTTAACAGATTTTGCATATAATATAGGAATATCGAATGTTTCGAAAATATTATCTGTAATGATTATTTTTTTATTTTTCCCTCCATGAAAATATCCTTTTTGTCCTTGTAGGTCAGGAATCTCAGGGTAAATAGAGATAATAGCATTTGTAAATTGAAACATGCTGGTAAGAGCATTGATAAATCTGTTTTTTCGTATGATGACATTTTTACAAGAACCTGTTTCATACCAACCATTACAATCACCGCATAACAGAATTGCCGTGCCGGATATGTGGTCGAATAGATTTTTTTCAACTACGGTTTTACGCGGAGTACTGAATAAAGCTCCCCGTGCACGGTTATTGCGGATGATATTTTCGGAAAATACGACTTCGGGAGTCCATGTCAGGTTCTCAATACCGAAATCTATATAATCGTTTATACTTGGGGCTATTTTGTTTTTAAATTTGATCATAAACTCCCGGCTTCCCTTTTCTTTCTTTTTATCGTGGGAATAAATAGCCGTTATTTGGTTTTCATATCCTACAGTATCCATAGTAGATGAGCGGATAAATTGAACTTTGTCACCGGCTTCTCCCCACTTAAAACCCCAACTTTGTTCGTGCATATAGCGTCCTATAAGGGTATAATCATCCAATCTTTTTATAATTTTCAGATAAGTTCCGTGAATATTTATGGCATCATCCATCATATTTTCGTATAATCCGTTTTTTGATATGATTTTACCTTTACATCCCGAAAAGTGTGTCGCATCTGCTTGTGTTGTAAAATATCGTGGATCGTTATCTCCTTTCAGGCAGACGCAGAATTTGTTTAACGTGATGTTTTCGCAAAGTTGGGCAAGTAGTCCCATTCCTTCAGCATAATGGATTTTGACATTCTGTATCGAGGTGTTTTTGTTTTGTGAGAGAAAAATTCCCGGAGTCGGGCGGTGATAGGTACGCATCGCTATGACCGTACCCGGAATAAGCCTCTCGTCTTTCCACAAAGGAGCTTTTAAAATACGAGGTGCAATTTCGATAATACCTTTTGTAGAATATTGAAGGTCACTGGTTCGATATACGATTCTCTTTGTATTTTTTTCGAATGCAATTCCGGTACTCGGACATGCACTCCAGTTATTGCCGTATATTTCAAAAAGCGAATCTTTGGATGTGCGATAATGCACCCAAGGAGCTACTTCAAAAATTATTCCATCTGCGATATTATTGCGGATAATTTTAATTTGCGCTATGTGCGGGTTTTCGAAATCGATGCTGAAGTTTTTTAGTTGGCAATCTGAAGAACGGATTAGAGATATAGGAAGCATTCGTCCGTGGAATATAAATTCAGCTCCTTGTCCGTCTAAAATCAGATTATGCATATTTTCTATAGCGATACCCACTTTTTTCGGATTGTCTTGATCATGATTTGAGATATAATATTCTCTTTTCAAAGCGTTGTCATCATAAAAATTATAACGTCCCGGAGCAAAACGAAGAATTTTCTTTTCTCTGTCTTTGGTATTTAACTTTATTGAATCCAAAACTTTTTGTATAAGAGAAGATGTCTCGATTTGAGTATCCGGATAGATTCCGAATCGGGTCATGTCATAAACTTTATGCTTGGCATATAAATCGGTACAAAATAGGCAAATCAAAAATGTTAGCCAAAGGTTTACTTTCTTTTTCATAGCTTTACAAAGATAAATATTTTATTGGTATTTTCAAATCAGAGTTTGACTTTACGTTGGGGAAATCTGAAATAAAGAAATGACCGGATTATTTGAGTTTTAAAAGGTATGAAAGATTCGACGGTCATTTATTTTGGGTAGAGCAGATAATTGAAGATTTAAGCAACAAAAGGCTTACATACTATAAGCCTTTTTGTCACCTATAATTCTAAAATAAATATTGCTGTATTTATTTATATCTTAGTATTAATTTTCAATATTGTAATCATTCATAACGAAGACGTTAGGAATTATACTGGGTTCGATGATCCCAGGCTCTCCTTTTATAGCTAAAAAAGCAAAACCGATTACAGGCAAAAATGTAACCCCTAAGCCTACACCTAAACCGATTGCAAGACCTTTGTTATCTTTACCGGTTGCACTTGAGCTTCCTTCCAGTAATATTGTTTGTCCGTCAACTGAAGTAGTAGATATGCACTTTAATTCTACGAATCCTGCCCGACCACAACCTTTTGCTTTTTCTCGTTTTATAGAAGTCTGAACAGGTGTTCCTCTTTTTATTAAAATTTCACCGTTCTTTCCTTTTACATCATTATCTACTATTGCAGAAACCGAATCTTTAGAGTTACTTTTTACAGTAGAAAGTAATCTTACTATAAGCATAGTGCCTCTATCGAGAGGTGCGGCTGCCAAAAGATTTAAATTCAACATAGAGAACGCTAATACTACACTCAAAATTTTCTTAATCATAATACCAAATTTTAATAATTAATATTTTTGTAACCAAATCTCATTTAATGTACGATCATCAATTGTCATTTTTTGTGAGAAAGATGTTTCTAAAAACATAAGAAACCACAAATAAACAATGCTTTTTTATATCGAGTAAATTTTGATAATTTTTATATTGTGAATCGGTCTGAAATTTTCGATAAAAAATAAAATATATATTCAAAATTTTGATTCTCTTTTTTGTTCGTTTTTCGGTTTCTATATGTCATGTAACACATTATATTGTCCCTTATCGGAATAAAAAATTCCTTAGGAAATACCTCTCAAGATGTTTGTGTAAAATTTATATAAGGTTCTTAGCACCTTTTTGCAAATATAGGAACAATTTATAGATAATGTCAAATATGCGATTCGAAATCTATTTATAACAATTTAATTTATTATTTATATTATACTTTTCAAATAATCAATATATTTAATTGCTCCTATCAAAGAATAGTTTGGATATATTTGTACCAAGTGATTTATAATTTTTGTAATATTGAGTTATGATTAGGAGGGTAGAGTTACGAGACAGCAAAGCTATCGCAGATATTTATAATGAATATATCATGCATAGCGTGGCTACTTTTGAGACGGAATCTTTAGAAGAGGAAGAAATGCGTTCTCGTATAATCGAGATTTTTACCAGTTTTCCTTATTGGGTTTATGAGACGGATGGTAGAGTGGTGGGGTATTGTTATGCTCATATGTGGAAACAGCGGGCTGCATATAAATATACGCTTGAAACAACAGTTTATGTGTCGTCCGGTTATGTGGGAAAAGGTATCGGGAAAGCACTTATGCAAAAATTGATTGATGAATGTCGGGAAAGCGGCTATCATGCGTTGATTGCTTGTATTACATCAGGTAATGAAGTTAGTAGTTCTTTACATTTAAAACTCGGATTTAAGCAAGTTTCTTTTTTTGAGCAGGTAGGATCAAAATTTGGTCGGTGGTTGGATGTTGTAGACTATGAACTATTATTGACTTAGAGCCTGTCTCAATTTTACTCGGGTCAGGTTTGGGAGTTTCTTTTGAGAATGTTTTGTCGTTTTTACGGAAAGGATACGGGATATCTGAGTTGTGAAAACGGGAAAAAAGACCGGAAGAAAACGCAAGAATGATCTGATAATATTTTTTTGTCGGAAAATTTAGATGGGCTTTTATTGCATATAAAAAGAAAAGCCGGCTATTTTTAATCAACCGGCTTTTCCCATAGTTAAGGTTAAAGATTCTACTTGATATGTATGAATGAGCTGTTTTCTTGAATTTTCTCTGAGTTTGTGTTCAGACTTTTCTCTTTGTCATATTTGAGATTGTACGTTTTTTCTCCTCCGAATGTATTGACTTTTATTTTTAGACCTGACAAGTTGCTTTCTTGTGGAGCTAAATCTTTTAATCTGAATGATGCAACCCCCCAAAGTCTTCTGTCTATTTTCGGATCGCCTTCCATATTATGACGGAATTCTAATTGCATATAATTATCCTTGTCGGGATTGTCCGAAAGAGAAAAATCTCGCACAACATTTACCATATGTTTTTTCTCTCCTGCACCTTGCATTTCAAATTGTACGGTCAAGTATTCGTCACTCGTCCACATGTCGATGATATTTACAGGATCATTACCGATACTGTCTGCGGTTTCAGGTGTAATAGGAATGATATTTTTAACCAAAACAGTGTCTATGTCATTAATGGCAACATAATAATCATATCCCATATAATTTTCCTGCAGTAGAGAAAAATTGATGATTACGCGTCGTCCGTCTTCTAAGAAAAAAGACGGGATAGAAGTGTTGGCTGGTAACATAGTCCTTTTGCTGTCTAATTGCAGATAAGGAGATTCTCCGTCTTTTACAACCATGTCCCCGATAGCGTATGCATACGAGGTGTAATAGTAAACATCGTCGTCATCATCTTTACAAGATTGCAGAATAACCGATGAGATCGCTGTTGCTAATCCTATCAGAAAAATAGAAAATTTTTTCATAAGTCATCCCTTTTTAATTTATTGTTTTTTTATTTGGTTTGTCTCTTTTGTAATGTAAATGGCAGTTTGAAAAGAATACTGCATCGAAAAATGTTAAAGAGTTAAAAAGATATTTTCTCTTTTGTTCGGTGCAGTATTTTTACACTTTTTGCATTTATAAAATAAAGAGTGATTTAAAAACAGGAATGAGGGAGGAAGAACTGGTTGAACATTGTAAGCAAAAAGATAAATCTGCACAAAAACGATTGTATGAGTTGTATGCAGGTGCTTTATTTGCTCTTTGTATTCGTTATTCCGGGAATCGGGAAACTGCTAAGGATATTTTGCATGATGGTTTCCTTCGGATATTTACGTCTTTCGACAAGTTCGATTATAGAGGAAAAGGTTCTTTAAAGGCATGGTTAAGCCGAGTAATGGTCAATACGGCATTAGAGTATATCCGTAAAAATGGAGAAATAAATCGGGTATTGACTTTGGATGAAGTTCCGGAAATTATTGATCCTGAGAGTGAGGATGAAGATTTGGAAAAAATACCTCAGGCTGTGCTGATGAAATTTGTATCGGAATTGCCTTCCGGGTATCGAACGGTATTCAATTTATATACTTTCGAAGAAAAATCTCATAAAGAAATTGCCGATTTATTGGGAATCAATGAAAAGACTTCTTCTTCACAGCTTTTCCGGGCTAGGGCAATATTGGCGAAAAGAATAAAAATGTATTTAACGGGAACGGTATGAAACAAAAAGATGATAAATGGGCTGTAAGATTCCGCAAACGGATGGAAGGATATGCCGAACTTCCTCCTTCTGATGTTTGGGAAAAATTGGACGATGAGTTATCTTTTAGTAGTAGGAAACGACATCGTTTTTTCAAAATTGCCGTAGTAGCAGTTGCTTTATTATTTATATCGGTAGGCCTTTATTTTTTTACTTATACTACGAATAATGATGAAATTATTACTGTGGATATCCCTTCTCGTATATTTGAGCATTACAAGACCGATGAATTTTTTCAGCGGGCGATTGTATCCGATAGTAATAGAATAATTATCCGTACTCCGATTTATACTGAGACTATAAAACAGAAAGCGGAAAACGACATTTTTGAGGAAGAAGACACAGCTGTTACACAGTCGGTAGATACGATTCCGATCTCATTGAGAGAGAAGACTGCCCCGTCCGAACAGAAAAATAGATTACAAAAAGAAAAGACTCATTTTTCTCATACTTTCTCTGTTGGTAAAGGGTATGAGGTGAAAAAGCCGATCAAGAAAAATAAAGGTTGGTCTGTGGGTATTTCGGTCGGTAATAACATGATCGCTTCTGTAGAAGATCATTATGGGTTTAGTAATCTTGATCGTTCGGGAATAATGCCTCGAAGTATGAATGTGTTGGAGGTTGGGCAGGATGAAATGTCTGAAGAACGGAAAATTACGGCAGCCTATCAACAGATTATGCTGAAGAATATTAATTTAGAGACTACAACTAATATTAAACATCGTTTTCCTATCACATTTGGTTTTTCATTGCGTAAAGATCTTTCAAATAGCTTTTCTTTAGAAACAGGGTTGACATATACCTTACTATCTTCCGATTTGATGGCTGGAAATGATATTTATTATTCTCAGGAACAGAAACTTCACTATTTGGGTATTCCTTTAAAGGCAGGTTGGTATTTTGTAAAGAAAAAGCGTGTTTCTTTATATTTATCTGCCGGAGGGGCGATAGAAAAATGTGTTAAATCTCAATTGAAAACACATTATGAAATGCAGAATGAGTTATCTTTTGTCGGAGATGACCATTTGGATGTGAAGAAGTTGCAGTGGTCTGTCCTTGCATCGCTCGGAGCTCAATTTAATATAACGGATCATTTCGGAATTTATGCCGAGCCGGGAGTGATATATTACTTTGACGACAGGACAAATATCTCTACAATTCGGAAAGAGAAGCCTTTTAATGTCAATTTGCAAATAGGATTGAGATTCGGATTTTGAGGTTGTTACTGTTTTATATATTCGTGCCGTATTTTGGGAAATAGAGTTTATCTAAAGTGTAATGATTAGGTTAAGTAAAAAGAAAACCGTTATTCTTTGAATTTAGAACAACGGTTTTCTTTATTAGGTTAAAAGATTTATTGTTTCAATTTTGTTGCTATAGCTTTTGCTAATTCTTGACATTGGACTATCTTTTCGGGAGTAATGCCTTGTTTCATTTCTACGGGGTTTCCGGTTACGTCCCATTTTATTCGTTCTGCAAAAGCAGAAAGTCGTTTTACTGCAGCTCCAGCCCATGAGAATGAACCGAAATATCCGAATATACGGTTTTTCATATCCCGGCTTTCTAATTTGGAAATTAATGATTCGATATTAGGAAATAATTCATTGGTATATGTCGGGCTTCCGATAATAAGTCCTTTGTATTTGAATATGTCTCGTAAAACGTATGACATGTCCGATTTCGATACGTTATGCATGACTATGTTCTTGATACCTTGAACTGCTAACTCTTGGGCTATAATTTCCGCCATTCTTTCAGTATTACCGTACATGCTTCCGTATGCGATTACAACACCCTCTTCTCCTTCATATAAGCTTAGTTTATTATATATACTTATGACTTTTTGTATTTCTTCTTTCCAGATAGGACCATGAGTAGAGCAAATCATCTGTATGTCTATTCCCGAAAGTTTTGCAAGAGCTTTTTGTACTGGAGCTCCATATTTCCCTACTATATTAGAATAATACCGGAACATTTCATCCCAATATTTTTCGGTATTCATTTGATAGTCTATGATTCCGCCGTCCAATGTTCCGAAACATCCGAATGCATCTCCGGAAAAGAGAATTTTATCATCTTCACAATAAGTCATCATGGTTTCAGGCCAGTGTACCATGGGAGTCATATAAAAAGTAAGGTTCTTTTCGCCTAAAGATAAGCGGTCGCCGTCTTTTACTTCATGGAATTTATCGAAGATTCCGTAAAATCCTTTAATCATTCCGATGGTTTTGCTGTTTCCGATAATTTTAATATTCGGATATACATGACAAAGATCGCTTATCGAAGCCGAGTGGTCAGGCTCCATATGATTTACTACCAAATAGTCGATCGGGCGCTCGCCCAGTATGTTTTTTATTTTTTCAAAAAACAGGTCGGTATAACAATGATCTACAGTATCAATCAAAACAACACTTTTATCGACGATCAAGTATGAGTTATAAGAGACTCCGAGAGGTAAAGGCCATAATCCTTCAAATAGATGTTTTGTACGGTCATTTACTCCTACGTAATGGATATTTGTACTGATTTCTGTAATAATCGACATATTATTTTCTCTTTATTTATTTTCAGTTACAAAGTTACAAAAATGTATCTTTTCAAGAAAAGAGAAAACGGTTTTTCACTAAAAACGAACTGTATTTTATAAGTTTTGACAGGCTGACAAGAACAGGAGAACAGACCGGAAGAAAACACAAAAATGACCTGATAGTATTTTTATTGGAAAATTTGGCCGGCTCTAAGTAGACTCTAAATTAAGTATAAAGATATTTACGATCTATCTTTCACGAAAAAAACAGACAATGCTGCTATCAGTAAAAATATTCCGGCTGTCGATAGGGCATATATGGCTTCTCTGTTATAAATATGTTCGACGATAAAACCGTTGAAAATTCCATTTATAATTTGAGGAATTGTAATGAAAAAATTAAAAATTCCCATATACACTCCCATTTTGGAGGCCGGGATGGCTCCGGCCAATATAGCGTAAGGCATAGCCAAAATACTGGACCAAGCAATACCGATACCGATCATTGACCAGACAAGCATGTGTGCATCGGTAAATATTTCGAAAGATAAAAGCCCCAACCCTCCACATACCAAAGCCAAAGCATGAGTTCCGCGTCTTCCTATATATTTTGCTATTACGGGAAGAAATAATGCAAAAACCATTGCTACCGCATTATAAATACCGAAAAGCACTCCGACCCAGTTGCCTGCCTCTTGAAAAGCGTTACTTGACGAGTCTGTCGTTCCAAAAAAACGTTCGGCGACAGCAGGAGTTGTATATACCCACATAGAAAATAACCCGAACCAAGAAAAAAATTGTACTATGCCCAATTGTGCCATTGTTTTAGGCATGTGTATAATGTCTTGAAATATATTGAAAAATCCTTTCTTTTCAGTAGTTTCCGTTGTATTTTCATGATTAAATCGGGTATGAATTTCCGGAGGATATTCCTGTGTATGGAAAATTGTCCATAGAACAGTCACTAACAGTACGGCAGCACCTATGTAAAATGAGAAAATTACATTATCTGGTACTTTCCCGGCCTCTGCTGTTCCTGATATTCCTAACCAGTTTGCAAGAATATAAGGAAACCATGACGCAACGACAGCTCCGACACCTATTAAAAATGTCTGAATTGAGAATCCGAGTGTACGTTGTTCAGAAGGCAGTAGATCTGCCACTAAAGCCCTGAACGGTTCCATCGCTACGTTGATAGAAGCATCCATAATCATTAGCATACCCGCACCGATAAACATCGGAGGAATGAGACCAGATAAAGATCCTGAATTTGGCATGAAGACAAGAGCGACAGATGTTAGGATCGCTCCGGCTAAAAAGTAAGGTTTTCTTCTTCCTAATCGAGTCCACGTACGATCAGAATAATAACCTATAATCGGTTGTATAATCATTCCGGTCAGCGGGGCTGCTAACCAAAACCAAGAAAGATGTTCTACATTAGCCCCGAATGTTTGTAAAATACGACTCGCATTTGCATTTTGTAAAGCAAATCCGAATTGTATTCCTAAAAATCCGAAACTCATGTTCCATATCTGGGGCAAACTTAATCGAGGATGTTTCATGAATCTATGTTTATTCGGTGAAAAATCTTTATTTTAAACAAATATCTTCGATTAAAGTTTGTTGTATAATGGTGTGTATGATGAGAAAGAGGAGGATATAATTCGATTGGTGTGCGTACCAAACGGTATTTTTATAAATCATGAAAATACCCTGTCGAAACCATTATGGCATCGGCAGGGTATGATATTTGATGAGAAAGATAAAATTCGTATTAATCGATAAAACGTTTAATTATGTTTCCATACTCATCGATTCTTCGATCTCTTAAGAATGGCCACCAGCGGCGAACATTTTCTGATCGGTTCAGGTCTATTTCGACAATGAGATTCTCTTCTTGACTGTCGGATGCTTGAGCTAAGAACTCACCTTGTGGTCCGGCGACGAAACTGCTTCCCCAGAACCGGATACCTCCAGTTTGACCTGATGGATCTGGCTCATAGCCTGTACGATTTACAGAAACTACGGGTAGTCCATTGGCTACTGCATGTCCTCGCTGCGATATGATCCATGCATCTCGCTGTCGATTTTTCTCATCTTCAGTATCACTGCTTTCCCAACCGATTGCGGTCGGATAGATAAGAATATCTGCTCCTTTTAGCGCCATAAGGCGGGCAGCTTCTGGATACCATTGATCCCAGCAAACCAATACTCCGAGTTTTCCTATTGATGTCTGTATCGGCTCAAAACCGAGATCTCCCGGAGTGAAATAGAATTTTTCATAATATGCCGGGTCGTCGGGAATATGCATTTTTCTGTATTTTCCGGCAATATTCCCGTCTGTGTCGAATACCACTGCCGTATTGTGATATAGTCCCGGAGTCCTTTTTTCAAATAAAGATGTGACCAGTACGATTCCGAGTGATCGTGCTATATCTCCAAAAAAACGGGTAGATGGACCTGGAACACTTTCGGCAAGATCAAATAACCGTGTATCTTCTGTCTGGCAAAAATAAAGGCTGTTATGCAATTCTTGCAACACAATAAGTTGAGCTCCTTTTGAAGCACAATCTTCTATATTGGTCTTTAACCGTTGCATATTTGCACGTATGTCATTTGTATTGGACTGTTGAATAAGTCCGACTTTTATTTTTTTCTCCATAATACGCTGTTATTATTTTATTACGTTTTTCGGGTATTGCATGGTTACACAATGTAAAGACCCGTGCTGCTTGATTAAAGCACGGCAGTCTATCCCGATAATTTGATGTTCAGGAAAAGCTGTTGTCAATATTTCAGCAGCCCGGTTATCGTTTGTCGGTTGATTATAAGTCGGGTATAGAACAACGCCGTTTATAATTAAAAAATTAGCATATGTAGCGGGTAATCTTTCATTGTCGAATACAATTTCATCTGCCATGGGTAAGGGAAGGAGTCTGAAAGGCTTATTATCTTGTGTCCGAAAGCCTTGCAGTTGTAACTCCATATCTTTTAATGCTTCATAATGCCTGTCCTTCGGATTATTGCATTGTACGTAAGCAATTGTATCATTCGGGCAAAATCGAGCTAATGTGTCGATATGGCTGTCGGTATCATCTCCTTCTAAAAAGCCATGGTCTAACCATAAGATCCGGGATATTCCCAAGTTTTCTTTCAGATATTGCTCTATCAAATCTTTGTTCCATGCTCCGTTGCGGTTGGGAGATAACAGACATTCGCTTGTAGTGAGCAAAGTTCCTTTCCCGTCCGATTCGATAGATCCCCCTTCGATAACGAAATTCAGGCGATTTATATATTGGGCGTTAAATAACCCGGAGCGGAAAATTTTTTCAGTAATGAGATTATCTTTATTGGCTGCGAATTTCAATCCCCAACCGTTAAATTTAAAGTCGATAATTCCTGCATTGCCGTTTTTATCCAGAATAGAAATTCCTCCATGATCTCGAGCCCAAGTATCGTTTGTTTCACATTCGAAAAAACGAATATTATCTGTATTTACTTTTTTGCAGATTTGTTTTTTTACATTTTCAACATCGGGTGCGACGATCAGTAGTTTTTCTCTTTTAGAAATTTCTTTAGCGATTTCTATAAAACAAGATTGGACTTCTTTTAACATGTGTGCCCAATCTGTTCCCGCATGAGGCCATGTCAGTTGCACCCCCGATTGTTCTTCCCATTCGGCAGGTAAATAGAAATTTTGTTTCACTTTGTTTCTGTTTCTTTAGGTTTTCTGTCAAAAAAAGGATTTTTAGAAGATGCACTGATCGGTATCCCGATAATTTGATGGCATCCTTTCATCCAGCCGATTCGCTGAGCAGCCCATCCGGCAGAAAACATTACTCTGCTGTCCACTCTTAGGTCGGATGCTTTTGAGCAAGCTGATCCGATAGCGATACCTACATCTATAGAATTAATGGCACATGGTGTGTTTTGCGGTTTTTCCGCACATGTGGGAAAGCCGCAATACCCGCAATTTAAAGCCTGTTTTTGTTCTTTTGTTCCGATAAGTATCAACGCATCGGCTGAAAGAATATTTTCCGAATCACGCATTAAAAACTTCAGACCGGTTTCTTCTGAAAGTTTTTTCATTTCTTGAGAAAGTATTTCTATTTCTCGTTCGGTAATCGTTATAATCTCGAGAATATCTATACCTTTCCCTTTAGGGGCGGTACGGGCAGCTGTCATTATCTGCTTGGCCGCATCCAGCATGTAAGATTGTCTCGATATCCTTTCGTCAATAATCATAATACTTTTATAGTTTTTAGGTATCGACAAAGGTAATGAAACTCTTTTGTAAAATGTAATTTTTATTTTTGCTTTTTTCAAATACAAAACAAAATGAAATTTTCATTTGTTTTTAGACAGGCTCTTAGTTTTAATTGAAATAAAACAAAAAATTGAGATTATTGTTTTATACAAAAGACTAAAACCATACATGGTGAAATTGTGTTATTTGTAATAGAGATTTTCGAAAAAAAAATTATATATTTGAGAATCTTATGATACGGTTAACAAATTGAGAAATTGCTTAAACTCTTGTATTATGGATGGAGATATTGAAGAATTATTTGAAAGTTTGATTAAGAAATATCGTGAACAAGACACCGCTTTTGATGAATTGAAATTGATGATGGATGAAGATGAAGAGTTAAAAAAATCATACGAAGAATGGTGTGCTGCTATGGGATGTTCCGAGAAAAAAGGGTTTGGAATATTTTATCAAGAATATATAGAGGGTGATGATTCTATATGGGATAGTATATTCCCGAATAAAGAAGAATATGATGGATATGATAGCTGATTTAGACTATTGACCGATTGATCGGATAAATAAAAGCTGTATATTATCTTAATTATTATAGTAAAATCTATATAATTATTAATATATGGCTTTTGTGTATATAAAATGAAAGAGAAGTGTGCTATTTTTGCATACGAAACTATGAAAAATCAAGATACTATGAAACGTAATTGGTGTATTCTTATCTTTTTATTTGGACTTAATCTCATTTGTTTTTCTCAAATTAGAAATGAAGTTTTATTAAAGGAAGGGTGGAAATTTACTCGAGACGATAATCCGGAGTTTGTTGATCCTGATTTTGACGATCGTGCATGGCAGCCTGTAGTCGTTCCCCATGATTGGGCTATATATGGTCCGTTCAGCTCTCAAAATGACAAGCAAAATGTAGCGATTACACAAGATGGACAAAAGGAAGCGCTAGAACATGCCGGTAGGACCGGAGGTTTACCTTTTGTCGGAGTAGGCTGGTATAGAATCGAATTTGAAGTTCCCGATTTTGCTCCGGATAGACAGTCTTTTATTTTATTCGACGGTGCGATGAGTCAGGCGAATGTCTATATCAATGGACAGAAAGTCGGAGAGTGGCCTAACGGTTACAATTCGTTTTATTTCAATATTTCTCCCTATTTGGTTTCAGGCAAGAAAAATGTATTGGCTGTTCGTTTAGAGAATTTACCGGAATCGTCCCGTTGGTATCCGGGGGCAGGGTTGTATCGGAATGTCCATATTATAACAACGTCGGATGCATATATTCCGATTTGGGGCACTTATATAACTACTCCGGTTATTCATAAAGATTTTGCAAAAGTTAATATCCGTACAAAAGTCTGTTTGCCGGAAAATGCCGATCCGGGACGTTATGCGATAGAAACTGTTATTTTTGATTCGTCGCATAAGGAGATACAGAAAACTAAAACTTCGCTTGCCTCTTTACTCTATGGAGATATTTCACAAGAAATAGTTGTTAAGAATCCTGTTTTGTGGTCTCCTGATCAGCCGGTTTTATATACTGCTAAAACGTTTTTATATGAAGGAAATACGTTGAAAGACCAGTATAATACCCCATTCGGAATTCGTTCGATAGAAATAATTCCGGAGAAAGGATTTTTTCTAAATGGAGAAAAGACTGTTTTTAAAGGAGTCTGCAATCATCATGATTTAGGTCCGTTGGGAGCAGCGGTGAATGATGCTGCCATTCGTCGTCAAATACGACTATTGAAAGATATGGGGTGTAATGCAATAAGAACTTCTCATAACATGCCGGCTCCGGAGTTGGTAAAAGCTTGTGATGAAATGGGTATGATGCTTATGGTAGAGAGCTTTGACGAGTGGAATACTCCCAAATGTAAAAACGGGTATAATCTTTTTTTTGATGAATGGGCGGAAAAAGATCTGGTAAATCTGATATGGAATTATCGCAATAATCCGAGTGTCGTTATGTGGTGCATCGGAAATGAAGTTCCTAATCAATGGACTGAAGGTGATTGTAAAATTGCCAAACGATTGCAGGATATTTGTCATCGTGAAGATCCGTCTCGTCCGGTAACTCAGGGTATGGATGCTCCTGATGCAGTAGTAAATAATAATTTTGCCGCGGTGATGGATGTTGCCGGATTTAATTATCGTCCTTTCCGCTATCAGGTTAATTATAAAAAATTGCCTCAAGGAATTATTTTAGGAAGCGAAACGGCTTCGACTGTCAGTTCTCGAGGTGTATATAAATTCCCGGTGGAACGAAAGGCGATGCAACGCTATGAAGACCATCAAAGTTCGTCTTATGATGTAGAGCATTGCGGTTGGTCTAACCTTCCGGAAGATGACTTTATACAACATGAAGATCTTCCTTATTGTATAGGAGAATTCGTTTGGACAGGTTTCGACTATTTGGGAGAACCGACTCCTTATTATACAGATTGGCCTAGCCATAGTTCTCTTTTCGGAATTATAGATTTGGCAGGTATTCCCAAAGACCGTTTTTACCTTTATCGAAGTCATTGGAATAGGGAAGAAGAGACTTTACATATATTGCCCCATTGGACGTGGAAAGGACGTGAGGGAGAAATTACGCCGATATTTGTATATACTAATTATCCTTCGGCCGAATTATTCATTAATGGAAAGAGTCAGGGGAAAAAAACAAAAGACCTGAGTATCGGTATAGACAGTACTTATACAGATGCCGCTCAAAAAAGTTTCGAACGGCAGAAACGATATCGGTTAATGTGGATGGATACTCGTTATGAACCGGGAACGGTTAAAGTGGTTGCTTATGATAGTGAAGGAAAAGCTGTTGCCGAAAAAGAAGTACATACGGCAGGGAAACCGCACCATTTAGTGTTGACGGCAGACCGAGACCGTTTGGCGGCAGATGGAGAAGATCTCTCTTTTATTAATGTAAAGGTTGTAGATAAAGATGGAAACTTATGTCCGGATGCTACGTCTAAAATTAAATTCAAGGTAAAAGGTGCTGGTGTTTTCCGTGCTGCGGCAAACGGTAATCCGGCAAGTCTCGAGTCATTCCAGAAACCGGAGATGAAACTTTTCAGCGGTCAATTGACTGCAATTGTGCAAACAATATCGAAGGCCGGTACAATTATTTTTGAAGCATCATCACCCGGAATAAAAAGCGCATCTATTAAGTTGATAAGTGAATAAAACTGTAAATATTGAGGAGAAAAGTCTGGCTTACATCGGCCGGACTTTTTTTGTGATGTATTATAATCTCTTTTCTTAGATCCTGTCTCAATTTTACTCGGGTCAGGTTTGAGATTTTCTTTCGAGGATGTTTTTGTTGTTTTTATGAGGAGGGTAGAGGATTGTCTGACGAATGGAAATGTAAAGATAACCCGATTGAATTCTTTTATTGAAAAATAGAAACAAGTTCTAAACATTTGCCGTGCTAAACCGTTAAATAATAAATCGGTAATTTAGAACTTGCGGTTAGATTATGAGTTTAAAAGAACAATATTTTAAGTATTCGATTATTATCCTGATTCTGGGTTTGGGTATTGTTATTTTTTTCGAACTTATTCCTTTTTTAGGTGGTTTGTTAGGAGCATGCACTATATATGCGTTGATTAGAAATCAGATGAAACATCTTGTTGAAAAAAGAAAGATGAAACGTTCTATTGCCGCATTTCTTTTAATCATGGAAACCGTACTTTGTTTTTTGATCCCGATCTCTCTCGTTGTCTGGTTTTTGATAATGAAAGTGCAGCATATCAATCTCGATCCTCAGGTGGTACTTGCACCGGTAGAACAAATATCCGTATTGATAAAGCAAAAGACAGGTTATGATATTTTGAATACGGATAATTTAAAATCTGTAATATCATGGGCTCCTCAAGTCGGTCAGATGTTAATGGGAGGAATTACAAGTTTGGCACTGAATATTTTTGTTTTGATTTTTGTCCTTTATTTCATGTTATTGGGAAATGACAAAATGGAAAATTATATAATGGATATACTTCCTTTTACAGAAAAGAATAAATTGACAATTTTGCATGATGTAAATATGGTAGTAAAATCCAATGCCATAGGTATCCCGTTATTAGCTGTGATACAGGGAGCAGTAGCCATGTTGGGATATTATATATTCAATGTTCCCGATTTATTATTGTGGGGAATATTGACATGTTTTGCGACAGTGATTCCTATCATCGGTACGGCGTTGATATGGTTTCCTTTAGTCGTCTATTTTGTTATTATAGGCGATTGGTGGGATGCCGTAGGACTATTGATTTATGCGGGGCTTATCATTACGCATGTCGATAATCTGATACGTTTCGTTATTCAGAAGAAGATGGCGGATATACACCCGTTAATAACAATATTTGGAGTTATCATCGGTCTTCCGTTATTTGGTTTTATGGGAGTTATTTTCGGTCCGTTATTATTATCTATATTTCTTCTTTGTGCCGATATTTTTAAACGTGAATACTTAGAGAACAATAATTCTTCATCTGAGACATATATATAAGGTTTGCGGGCAGATAAGCCGGATGATTGATGGTTGTCGAAATTTATATCTATTCTTCTTTGATGCTTGGATATACAAGGTTTTTTTCTTCTATAATGTCCAGAACCTCTTTCAAGTATTTATCTGCTTCATATTTGGCCATAGGAAGGTCGTGTAACAGATAATTTCCGCAATCTTGAGGTGCAGCTCCCGGAATTTTGCCTTCGAAGTCTCGTATGAACTGAAATGTTTCACGCATAAGTCCAATAATATCTTTTGATTCTAAATCTCCTTGTACCAAGAAATAATTTCCCGTACAGCATCCCATAGGACCCCAGAATACGATTTTGTCTCCCCATATTTTATGGTTTCTTAAATAAGTTGCAGCTAAATGTTCGATTGTGTGTAAAGCTCCGTATCCGAGTGCAGGTTCACGGTTCGGTTCTTTCATTCGTATATCGAATGTTGTTATCGTGTGGTCTCCCATATAATCTTTACGTGAAACATAAATGCCACGTAATAAGTGAATATGATCTATTGTAAAACTGGGTATCTTTTTCATAATTATTTTTATAATATATCGGTTAGTTGTTTTATTATTTCAAATGATTTTTGAGGAGCTTCTTCCCAAAAACGATTATATTGAGTAATATGGTCTTCTATTCCGGGAGTATCGCTGATAATACGGAAACTCAAAAATGGTATTTTATTCATGTAACAAACATGGGCTATGGAAGCTGATTCCATATCTACGGCAAGACCGTCGGGAAAGGAGGCTTTTATTTTGTCTAATTCTTCACGGTTGGTAATAAATTGATCACCGCTACAAATTAAACCGCTGTATATCCGTATCGATGTTTTCAAGGACATAGCTTTCTCTAAAAGTTTAGGATCGGAGTGAAAACGAGCGGGAAATCCTTGAATTTGTCCCGGCATATTTCCATCTCCACACCATACGTCGTGATAAACAATCTCTTTTCCGGCCACGATGTCGAAAACTTGAGTAGATGTATCTATCCCGCCGGCAACTCCTGTATTGAGTATGTAGTCAGGACCGTAACGGTGTATCATGTTCATAGTTCTTACAGCAGAACATACTTTACCTATACCGCTCTGTGCCAAAATAAGAGTGTTGTTTCCCCGCTTTCCGATATAATAAACGGCTTCTCCATCCGATTCTTCACGGCAGTCGGTAAGCAAATCTTTTATACATGCCAGTTCTGAAGGCATGGCTACTATGATCCCTATATTCATTATTATTTCTATTTGTCGGCAAATATACGATTTGTGCCGGAAATATAAAATTGAAAGCGTGTCTCTCCCGAATAAATAGGACAAACACGCTTTTTACTGGGAATTTTTATCGATTATTTCAGTTGATCTGCGACTTTCCTGCCGGCTGCTAAAGCTTTAAGATTCATTTCTACTATATTTTCACCCTTACGTCCGAATATATCTCGTATTCCGGTTTCTATTTGTTCATAGGGAATTCCTAAAAATGGAGAAGCAGCTCCTAACATGACTATATTCGCTGTTCTGGGTGAACCGCTTTCTTTTGCAATCGTATCTACGTCCAAGATAATTTTATGGGGCATTTTATTAATTTCTTTTATGACATTTTCCGGTTCTGGATAGTTCGGAATATTGATGAACGGAGTTGAATTGGTTACGATCCAACCGTCTTTGGCAAGGTACGGAAGATAACGTAAAGCTTCCATCGGTTCGAGAGAAATAATAAGATCAGCTTTTCCTAAAGGGATGAGGTCTGAAGCTATGGGCTTATCCGAAATACGTAAATTGGATTGTACATCACCTCCTCGTTGGCTCATACCGTGAACTTCAGCCTGTTTCATATATAGTCCGTTGTGTATAGCGGCTTCGCCGATTACTGCAGCGATAGATAGAATACCTTGACCGCCTACCCCCGAAAGAATTATATCTGTTTTCATATTTGTCGGATTTTATTTTTGACGTTTTTTTCTGCTTAAGGTCTGGATACATTCTCGGCGGGGAATCAATACGGAAACACCTTTATATTCTATTTCTTCCCGTATGACCCGTTCCATTTCTTCCATATTCTTTTTTAGAGGAATCAGTACGCGTATGTGTTCAGGATCAACGCCTATACCTCTACATATAGCCTCTATTTTCCCTGTTCCGGCAGAATCTTGTCCTCCGGTCATAGCGGTAGTTTCGTTATCGGATATTACAATAGTAACATTTGCATTTTCATTGACGCAATCGAGTAATCCGGTAATTCCCGAGTGCGTGAATGTCGAGTCTCCGATTACGGCAATAGCCGGAAATAATCCTCCGTCGGCAGCACCTTTAGCCATAGTAACAGATGCTCCCATATCTACACACGAGTGTATAGCTCTGAAAGGTGGGAGTGCACCTAATGTATAACATCCTATATCGCTAAATACACGAGCATTTTTATACGTTTGGACAACATTATTGAGCGCTTCATACATATCGCGGTGTCCACAACCTTGGCAAAGGGCCGGTGGACGCATGGCTACAATATTCGGTATTTCAAATTCTGCACCTGATTTCAGTCCCAAAGCTTTTGCTACACGATCGGGATTTAATTCTCCGTCACGATTCAGTGTTCCGTCAAGTTTCCCTTTTATTGTTTTAGAAGGAATAATACCTTTTATTTTTTCCTCAACGAATGCATACCCATCTTCCAAAACCAGTATCTCATCACATGTGTCGAATAATCTTTGTAACATTTTCAACGGTAATGGATATTGAGATAATTTGACAACCGGATAATCGCATCCCTCAGGATAATTCTCCATCAAATAATTATAAGCTATACCGCAAGCGATAATCCCCATTCTTTTGTTCGGACCGTCAATATAACGGTTGAAAGATGAGTTTTCAGACGCTTCTGTAAAGTCTTTTTGTTCGTTTAACAACGTTCTGAAACGACGTCTGGAGTTTGCAGGTAATAAGATAAATTGTCCGGTATTATCCGGAAACGAAATCTCGTTTTGATCTTTTATATTTGATGTTGTCGTTACGCCTGCACGAGAATGTGCCAGTCGGGTGGTAATTCTCAACAACACCGGAATTTTGAATTTTTCAGATAGACCGAACCCTGCTGCCATCATGTCGTATGCCTCTTGTTGGTTGGAAGGCTCGAACATCGGAACAAATGCAAAGTTCCCATAAAAACGAGAATCTTGTTCATTTTGAGATGAATGCATGGACGGATCATCTGCCGCTACTACAATGAGTCCACCGTTGACTCCGGTCATTCCGGCGTTGATAAATGCATCGGCGGCAACGTTCATTCCGACATGTTTCATACAAACTAACGCCCGTTTACCTATATAAGACATACCCAAAGCTGCTTCCATAGCGGTTTTTTCATTCGTACACCAACGGGTATGTATCGTATTGTTTTTTGCTTCAGGAGAAGTTTGTATATACTCGGTTATTTCGGTAGAAGGAGTGCCGGGATATGCATAAACTCCCGAAAGACCTGCATCGAGTGCACCTTGGGCTATAGCTTCGTCTCCTAAAAATAAATGTTTGTTCATTCTTTTATACTTTGACGGTTATTAGACTTATAAATTTATGTGTGTTCCTTTCAAAAAGATATCTGATAATTCTGTAAAGATTCTTTTTGTTATGATTTAGTTGCAAATATAAGAAAATATTTATCGGAATATTGTATTATCGGATGAATTTACATATTTTCGTAAATCATTCTGTGTTCGGAACAATGATATGTTTTTAGGAAAAGCAGGGTCTGTTTTGAATTTGGAACTTCAGGATTAAATCTAAAAAATGTAATACTATGAAATTTAAAAGTTTAGCTTGTACCGGGATCTCTTTCTTTTCATTATTGCAACCTGTTGTGTCGTTGTCAGCAACTAAACGACCTAATATCCTTTTTTTTATGGTAGATGATATGGGATGGCAAGATACATCGGTGTCTTTTGCTGATGAAAAAACTCTTTTTAATAATTTATATGAAACACCTAATATGGAGCGACTTGCAAGAATGGGTGTGAAATTTACGAATGCTTATGCAGCATCGGTTAGCTCGCCTTCAAGATGCAGTCTTATGACGGGGGCGAATGTTTTGCAGCATAAAGTTTCGAATTGGACTTTGCATTATGATACTCCTACCGATCGAGATAATGAATATTTCGATTTTGAGTGGAATTGGAATGGGATATGTCCGTCAAATGCTGTCGTCCAAAATTATTCCCACATGTTTTATGCTAAAATGTTACCCCAGATTCTGAAAGAAAACGGTTACTTGACCTATATTGTAGGTAAAGCCCATTTCGCATCTCGAACAACCATTGCTGCTGACCCGTTAGCTTGTGGTTTTGATGTCAATATAGGAGGACATGCAGCTGGAGCGATGGGTAGTTATTTAGGTTGCCGGGGATATGGCTCTGACCGGGAAGATGCGGAGATATGGCAAGTGCCGATGCCTAACATAGATTATTATTGTAAAGAAAACATATTTCTTACCGAAGCATTGACTATGGAGGCGAAAAAATTAGTAAATAAAGCGTTGGAATCGGATCGTCCGTTTTTTATGTATTTATCTCATTATGCCGTTCATGCTCCGTTCGAGAAAGATATACGTTTTTATGATAAATATATAAAAAAGGGGATGTGCGATCGTGAAGCACAATATGCCTCTTTGATAGAAGGAATGGACAAAAGTTTAGGAGATATGATGGATTTATTTGAGGAAAAGGGGATTGCCGAAAATACCATTATTATTTTCATGTCTGATAACGGAGGATATTCTTCATCATACCGTGAGCCGAACAGAAATGCCCCTTTACGGTCGGGAAAAGGTAGTCTTTATGAAGGGGGAATTCGTGAACCGATGTTAATTTATTGGCCGGGAATAACTCGACCGAACAGCGTTAATCGTTCCAATGTGATTATTGAAGATTTTTTTCCGACGTTACTTGAGATGGCACAGATAGAAAATTATTCTGTTCCTCAGCATGTTGATGGAATCAGTATGGTAAAACTGTTGAAATCAGGAGAAATAGAAAAAAACAGAGCACTTTATTTTCATTATCCGAATGACTGGGGAGAACGGGCTGGTGATGCCGGACGTCCGTCAAGCGCTATTATAAAGGGTGATTGGAAGTTATTATTTGATTATGAAACACGACGCACAGAATTATATAATTTGGCGAATGATATCAGTGAAAAACATGATTTGAGTGAAAATTCTCTTTATAATGAAATAAAAGAAAATCTTTCTAAAGATTTAAGCAATCGTTTACGTGAAGCGAAAGCGAATATGCCTGTTTATAAAGTTTCTGGAATACCGTGCGGTTATCCTGATGAATAGATTATTTTAATATATTACGTTTGTTTAGGGCTTTATGGTATTTTATCGCATTATTTTGGTGTTCTGCGTATGTCGTTGCAAAATTGTGCCGTCCTGAAAAATCTTCTTTGGCGCACATATATATAAACGGATGGTGACGATAATTCAGAACTGCTTTTATTGCGGCTTTTGAGGGAATGCGTATAGGGCCGGGAGGTAATCCGGTATTTTTATATGTGTTATAAGGAGAGTTAACGGTCAGATGTTCATGGAGAATACGTCGTATCGAAAAATCTCCTACTGCATATTTTACAGTGGGATCGGCTTGCAAAGGCATCCCTTTTTTTAAACGGTTTAAATATAGTCCGGCTACCATATTCATTTCGTCCGGAACTTTAGTTTCTTCTTCTACGATTGAAGCTAAAGTCGATACTTCGATCGGGGAGATACCGATTTGTGTTGCAAGCATTCTACGGTCATCAGTCCAGAATTTGTCATATTCTTGACGCATTTTTTCCATTAGTTTGCGAGGTGCAATAGTCCAGTAAACCTCATAGGAATCGGGAAGAAAAAGTGCCGGTATCGTATATGTATCGAATCCCATGTCCGTACAAAAAGCCGAATCGTTTAACAATTCGAGGACTTCCTGTTTATCCATTTTTAGTTGTTTATCGATAGTCTCGGCAAGATCATCTTTCGTACGAATATTGTTAAAAGTAAATCTTATCGGAGTTTGGCTTCCGGTAGAGAGTTTACGATAAATACGGATTGCGTTCATTTCCGGATCTATTCGGTATGCTCCGGGTTTGTTCCATGGAGTATATCCGTTTAATTTAGAGAGTCGTCTTATTTTGTTGACATCACTTTTTTCTAAATATTTTTGAAGGTCTTCGGTAACACTATCGAGAGAACTGTTTTCATCGATGTATATAAAAAATGAAGTATCTGTGACTTTATCTAATACATATCGTTTGAATATAACGCCGATACTGATAAAAAATATTGCAGTTACGGTCATGATAATGTATAGAATATTTTTTTTAGATACGGATGTCTTTTTTTTCTTACGTCTTGATATCTTTGTTGCCATATTTATAAATTAAAAGACATTTGTGAAATTTGAGAGCGTCGGCAAAGATAGGTATTTAATAGAAATATTGTTTTTGCTGATTGTAAAATAATATTAGAGCCCGTTCTAAGAGATTGTTAAAATTCTGTACAGGCATTTTTTGAAAACTGTTTGTTTTAATAAGGAATGTAGCGGGTTGTGTTATGTATAGAGACGGAGATACCTACCGAAGAGAAACTTAAAAAATTTTTATCGGAAAATTTTAAACAGACTCTTACTAACAGTGATTAAGGTATAAATAACCGTAATTTATGTACTTTTTAAATTCACAGATCAAACTATTTTTGTTTCGAAAATGAATATGGATATATGAAAATATTGAAAAAAAGTAAGATTAGTATGGCGGTATCGGTAATATTGGCGGTTATTGTAGTATTGTTTACTCTCGTTTGTTTATTTCTCAATCAACCGAGTTTTGGAAGATTGCCGCGTGGGGAACGATTGGAGAGGATTGAACGTTCTCCTAATTTCAAAGGAGGAGAATTTAAAAATGAATGTGCAACTCCGATGTTGACGAATGATGAAAATCGGATTAAGAGTTTTATAAATTTTCTTTTTAAGAAAGATCCGGGACTGAGACCGGATACGGCATTGCAGGTCGTCAAATCAGATATTCGGCACATAGAGAGAGATTCGGATTTTTTAATTTGGTTTGGACATTCTTCTTATTTCATGCAGTTAGAAGGAAAACGAATACTTGTCGATCCGGTTTTCTATGTCGCGTCTCCTGTTTCGTTTATCAATAAACCTTTTAAAGGAACTGATGTCTATTATCCTGAAGATATGCCGGATATCGATTATTTGATTATAACACATGATCATTGGGATCATTTAGACTATAAAACGATTGTTGAATTGAGGCCTCGTATCGGGAAAGTCATTTGTGCTTTAGGTGTTGGAGAGCATTTTGAATATTGGAAATTTGATAAAAAGAAGATCGTAGAGCTCGATTGGAATGAGACTGAATCTCTCGATCCCGGGTTGACAGTCCATTGTTTGCCTGCCCGCCATTTTTCGGGGCGGGGACTTACTCCTAATCGAACGTTATGGGCTTCATTTTTATTGGAAACTCCTTCTCAAAAAATTTATATAGGAGGAGATGGTGGGTATGATTCGCGTTTTGAAGTTATAGGTGAACGTTTCCCGGATATAGATCTCGCGATTTTAGAAAACGGGCAATATAGTGATAATTGGAAATATATTCATTTAATGCCGCAATATATGTCTCGTGCGGCAAAAGATTTGAAAGCAAAGAAAATATTGACTGTGCATCATTCTAAATATGCGTTGTCGAAACATCGTTGGGATGAGCCGTTGCAAAATGCTCGAAATATGCAAGCAGATTCATTGGATGTTTTGATTCCTCGTATCGGGGAAGTTGTGAATTGGCATGAGTGATTTATATACAGGCTCTTAGTAGTATTGTTTAATAACTTGTTTTGAATTATCTATATGAACAGGGTGCAAATACGCTTATAAAATAATGTCGGGATATTTGAATATTTTAAAGATTTGACCCATCTTTGCGGTCGAAAATAGAACCAATGAGCGTTTTGTAATCCTCATCGGAGGCAAGTAGATGCCGGATAAGATGACTGGGTAAAACCAATCAACTTATCCGGTATTTTTTGTTTAGAGTCTGTCCAAATTTATATGGGTCAGCTTTGAGAGTTTTTTTGAGGGTGTTTTCTTGTTTTTATGAGGATGATAGGGAGTTATCTTAGGGAAACAGACCAGAAAAAATGCAAAAATGACTTGATAATATATTCTTATTGGAGAATCTTGACAGGCCTTTAGGTATGAAAATAAACAATAATGTAAAAATGACTATATTATGAAAAGAGATGCGATTGATTTGAAAACAGTAAATGTGTTTACTCTATTCAGAAGGTATTTCATCCCTACTTTATTAGGCATGTTGAGTATGTCTGCTGTGACGGCAATAGATGGCATATTTGTCGGACATGGTGTAGGCAGTGATGGTATTGCGGCTATTAATATTTTAATTCCGGTATTGATGTTCTTTACCGGAGTCGGATTGATGGTCGGTGCTGGTTGTTCGGTTGTCGCTTCTATACATTTATCTCGAGGCAAACAAAATGCAGCACGTATTAATGTGACGCAAGCTTTATTTTTTGTTACCATTATTGCAGCGTTACTTTCGTTTTTAATGATGGTATTTCCAGATGATACGGCTTATTTACTCGGTGCTTCGGAACATCTGCGTCCTATGGTAACAGACTATCTGCTTTGGTTTGTACCATCGTGGATATTTCAAATTTGGATTGCTGTTTCTTTGTTTATTATCCGTCTTGACGGAGCACCGAAACTGGCGATGTTTTGTAGTCTTGTAACAGCGGTAATTAATGTCGTACTTGACTGGATTTTTATCTTTCCTTTCGGTTGGGGAGTAATGGGTGCTGCTTTAGCAACATCTATAAGTATTATTTCGGGTGGGATAATTGCTATTTTATACTTGTTGTTTTTTGCCCGTCGGTTACGCCTGTATCCTTTGAAGTGGAGTGTGAAGAGTTTTCGTTTATTTCTCAGGAACATTGGCTATCAATGTCGCATAGGTTCTTCGGCTTTATTAGGAGAAGCTACATTAGCGGTATTAATGTTTGTTGGCAATCAGGTGTTTATGCATTATTTGGGCGACGATGGTGTAGGAGCGTTTGGTATTGCTTGTTACTATATTCCTTTTGTGTTTATGGTCGGAAATGCTGTTGCTCAGTCGGCACAGCCGATTATCAGTTATAACTTTGGGCTTGGATATAGGAAACGAGTGACGGAAGCCGTAAGAATAGCATTGTTAACGGCGGTTTTATGTGGCATGGTAGTAACGGTCGTATTTGTGGCTTGTCCGGATTTTTTGGTAGGTCTTTTTATTGATAAAGATAATGTCGCAGCCCGTATAGCAATCGAAGGTTTTCCTTATTTTGCGATAGGATTTGTATGTTTTATTTTTAATTTGACGGCTGTCGGTTACTACCAGAGTGTCGAACGGGCGAGACCGGCAACGTGGTTCGCTTTGTTACGTGGTTTTATATTTCTTGTTCCGAGTTTTCTTATATTACCCGACTTATTGGGAATTGAAGGAATATGGCTGGCTTTACCTTTGTCGGAGATTGTGACGACTGTCGTTATAATCGTGTTTTATCATTATCGTAAAAAGAATGATTGATTAGAGGGAACAGGCCGAAAAGAGATTCAAAAAGCTTGAAGGTATGTTTTGATCGGAAAATTTACGACAGGTTCTAAGGGAAAATGAAAAGATCGATATAATAAATATTTTGTAAATCTGTAATTTTGGTTATATTCTCTGTAATTTGTTTACAGATTTTTTGAGCTATCATATTTAAATTTGTACAGTTGATTGATAATAAATTTATACATGAAGAAATTATTGTTATCGTTGTTATTCGTTTTTTCTGTTACGGCATTAGTGGCAGCACAAAACAAAAATGAGAAGTTTGTTGAGAAAAGTATGAATAGAGTGGATTTATGTAAAGAAAATTATACAAAGTTATTTGGAGGAGAGGCTTTGACTGGGAAAGGTACAGATCCGGAATTGATGGATATTTTGCAAAAGTTTATTTTCGGTGAAGTTTTTAAAACCGGTAGTCTTGATATAAAGACTCGAGAAATGATTACTTGTGTCGCTTTAACCGCAATGCAAACTTTACCTCAGTTGAAAACTCATTCTATGGCTGCATTAAATGTGGGTGTTACACCGATAGAATTACGTGAGGCTGTTTATCAATGTGCGCCGTTTATCGGTTTCCCGAGAACATTGAATGCAGTAGAAACGCTTAATGAAGTTTTTAAGGAGAAGGGGATTGCCTTGCCGTTAGAAACTCAGGGAACGGTCTCCGAATATGACCGTTACGAGAAAGGAAGCGGTATTCAGACTCCGTTATATGGAACGGAGATAAGAGATGCGTTAAACTCTCTTCCTCAAGGAATGGGGGAGGATGTTTCCCGTTTTTTGACGGAAGTATGTTTTGGCGATTTTTATACTCGTGGTGTTTTGGACATTAAAACTCGCGAATTATTATCTATTTGTATATTAGCGACATTGGGTGCAGGTAATCAGATTTATTCCCATGCGATCGGTAATTTGCGGGCAGGCAATAATAAAGAGACATTGTATGCGGCTATGATACAGTGCCTCCCTTATATCGGTTTCCCGAATGCTCTGAATGCCATTAATATCATAAAAACGGTAGATGTTCCGGAATGAAAAAAATCCATCTTGCAAATTAAATAATTCTTTTGATATGTTACGAACAGTCAGAGTATCGGCAGCTATAATCTGTTTCTCGCTTATCTCACTATTGTTTCTTGATTTTACGGGAACATTGCACATTTGGTTCGGATGGCTTGCCAAAATACAGTTTTTACCTGCATTATTGGCATTAAATGTGGGGATAATATTATCTCTTGTACTCTTAACATTATTATTCGGGCGTATTTATTGTTCCGTAATTTGTCCTTTAGGTGTATTTCAGGATATAATTGCATGGTTCGGAAAACGAAAGAAAAAGTTACCATATACCTATTCACCTGCACGCACAGGATTGAGGTACGGGATATTGGCGGTATTTATTATCGCTGTTTTGGCAGGTGTCGGGTCGTTTGTCGCTCTAGTGGCACCTTATAGTTCTTATGGACGGATAGTATCTAATTTATTTACGCCGTTGTATCAGTTGGGAAATAATTTGCTTGCTTATTTAGCAGAACGGGCAGATAGTTATGCCTTTTATGAAGTAGATGTGTGGGTAAAGAGTTTTTCCACTTTTATCATCGCTTTAATTACATTCGGCGTATTAGTCGTGTTGGCATGGCGGAATGGGAGGACTTATTGCAATACAATTTGTCCGGTAGGAACATTTTTGGGGATTATTGCTAAATATTCCTTTTTTAAACCGGTAATTGATGTTTCTAAATGTAATAGCTGCGGGCTGTGTGCACGGCATTGTAAGGCAGCGTGCATTGATTCTAAAAAACATAAAATAGATTATAGCCGTTGCATCGTATGTTTGGACTGTTTAGATAAATGTCGGCATGGAGCGATAAAATATATTCGGCGTTCTGTCGAAACGGATAAGGTGAAAAGTCCGGTTGTAACTCAAGATCAGATCGATAGTGCTCGTCGCAATTTCCTTTCGGTATCGGCTCTTTTTGCAGCTACGACGGTTATAAAAGCGCAGGAAAAAAAAGTTGACGGAGGTTTGGCAGTAATAGAAGACAAAAAAATTCCGGATCGTACGACAGCATTGACTCCTCCGGGTTCGTTGAGTGTTCGTAATTTTGCAAAACATTGTACGGCATGTCAGTTATGTGTTTCGGTATGTCCTAATCAAGTTTTACGGCCTTCGGGTAACCTGATGACATTGATGCAACCGGAGATGTCGTATGAACGGGGATATTGTCGTCCTGAATGTACGAAATGTTCTGAAGTTTGTCCGGCGGGAGCAATACGTCCTATTTCTGTTTCTGATAAATCTTCTATCCAAATCGGACACGCTGTGTGGATAAAAGAAAATTGTGTAGTTCTGACCGATGGTGTTGATTGTGGAAATTGTGCTCGTCATTGTCCGACAGGAGCTATACAAATGGTCGCTTCCGATTCTGAAAATTATGATTCTCCTAAAATTCCGGTTGTGAATGTCGAGCGTTGTATCGGATGTGGTGCTTGTGAGAATTTATGTCCTGCTCGTCCGTTTAGTGCTATTTATGTCGAAGGACATGAAATACATAAAACCGTTTAAAAAGATGGTTATGAAAAAAAATAATAAATCTGGTATAGATCGCCGGAAATTTTTTAAAGTTTTTGGAACTGGGGCTGCGGTGTCGGCAGCCGCATTTTACGGATGTAAAAATAATGCGGAAAGTTCTGTTGCTGGAGGAGAGGGTGAAATACCTACAGATAAAATGACTTATCGGACTTCTCCGACAACGGGAGATAAAGTTTCTCTTTTAGGCTATGGCTGTATGCGATTGCCGACAATATCCCAGCGCGGTGCAGGGGACAATAGTGACGACATTGATCAGGATATGGTCAATAGACTGACCGATTACGCAATAGAACATGGCGTGAACTATTTTGATACATCTCCGGCTTATTGTAAAGGTCGTTCAGAGCATGCCATGGGTATTGCTCTTAGCCGTCATCCTCGTGATCGTTACTTCATTGCGACTAAGTTGTCTAATTTTTCATCCGAGACGTGGAGTCGTGAAGCATCTATGGCAATGTATCGTGATTCGTTGAAAGAATTGCAAGTAGATTATATAGACTATATGTTGCTTCATGGAGTCGGGATGGGAAATGGTATGGACGAGTTTGAAAAACGTTATATCGATAATGGTATATTGGACTTCTTGGTAGCGGAACGTGAAGCTGGGAGAATCCGCAATCTCGGATTTTCATATCATGGCGATATTAAGGTTTTTGATTATTTGCTTTCGATACATGACACGATGAAGTGGGATTTTGTACAAATTCAGCTTAATTATCTTGATTGGAAGTATGCTAAAGAGATCAATCTTCGAAATACGAATGCGGAATATTTGTATAATGAACTGCAAAAAAGAAATATTCCGGCAATTATTATGGAGCCTTTATTAGGAGGACGTCTTTCGAATGTTCATGACCATATCGTCTCGCGTCTGAAACAGAGACGGCCTGAAGATTCTGTCGCTTCTTGGGCATTTCGCTTTGCCGGATCTTTTTCGGGTGTATTGACCGTATTAAGTGGAATGACTTACATGGAACATCTGCAAGATAATCTTCGGACGTATTCGCCATTGAAACCTTTAACCGATGAAGAGTTCGATTTTTTAGAACAGACGGCCGCACTTATGATGCAATATCCGACAGTGCCTTGTAATGATTGTAAATATTGTATGCCCTGTCCCTATGGTATCGATATACCGGGAGTATTGTTACATTATAATAAATGTGTAAACGAGGGAAATATTCCTGAAAATATAGGAACGGAAAATTATAGAAAAGCCCGTCGTGCGTTTCTTGTGGGATATGATCGCAGTGTACCGAAATTGAGGCAGGCAAATCATTGTATAGGATGTAACCAATGTTCGCATCATTGCCCTCAGGGTATTGATATTCCGCAGGAGTTGCATCGAATAGACAGTTTTGTGGAAAAGCTAAAACAAAATGTTGTATGATGACCTCTCTTGTAAATTTGTTACATAAGGAGAATTATTCTTGTGTTATATTCGGCCTCAATGAAACACGGACTTTTAGTCGAAGAGGTGTTATGGATTTATATGATTTGTTACTTAATAATCGAGCCTTCTTAAAAGGAGCGTTGGTTGCAGATAAAGTTGTCGGGAAAGCTGCGGCTTCGTTGATGATACTTGGAGAAGTCGGAGAGTTACATGCAGATGTTATCAGTACACCGGCACTGTCTCTATTGAAGGATGCGTCCGTAAAGGTAAGTTTCGGTTGTCAAGTCCCCTATATTAAAAATCGTACTCAAGACGGTTGGTGTCCTTTGGAATCAGCTTGTTTTGAAACTGTTTCTGCAATATCGTCTTTTAGGATTATACAGGATTTTATACAGAAGCGAAATGCAAAATAATGAAAAATTATTCTTATAAATCTGATTAAATTGAGTTTGGAATGAACAAAACTCATGTTTTCAAGGTAATTATAACTGAATTAAAGTATTTAAAAATATGAAGGAAACAACTCTTAATCTTTATGCTCTCGATTATCGAGATATGAGAACATATATGGCGGCGATGTTATTTATATTGGGAAATATGGTATTACCCCAATTATGTCATCTTATACCTCAAGGAGGTATTACTTGGTTGCCGATCTACTTTTTTACTCTTATAGGAGCGTATAAATATGGTTGGAAAGTAGGTCTGTTGACAGGTGTGTTATCTCCGATATTGAATTCTCTGTTTTTCGGTATGCCTTTTCCTGAAGTATTACCCGGTATTCTTTTTAAATCCGTTGTACTGGCTGTAGCGGCAGGTTATGCTGCAGATCGCTTTAAACGTGTATCTATACCTATATTATTAGCTGTTGTTTTAACTTATCAGTTTCTTGGAACATTGGGAGAATGGGCGATTTCTGATGATCTTTATCTTGCGATACAGGATTTTCGTATCGGATTACCGGGAATGTGTTTTCAGGTCATAGGAGGATATTTATTTATTAAATATCTGATATATAAATAATCGATAAGAAAAATTTAGAATCTGTTTGAATTTTTATTCGAGATACGATGAGAATTATATAGTTAAAATTTTAGATAGATTTTTATGTAGATGAGAACATTTTTCTTTTATCAAGGGAAATGTTCTTTTTATTTGTGTTGAATGGTTGACTATTTATAAATCAGCATAATATATTTTTTTAAACGTTTTTAAGAATTACCACTTGGAAATTAAAGAGCCTACATACCGTAGACTCTTTAAAATTGATTCATTATCGGTCTTCATTTAATTTATATCCGGATATTTAATTCTGTCGGTATTCAAGAACTTCGGCAAGTCTTTCCAGTCCATCGATAAGAAGTTTTCTGGGACAGGCAATATTTAAACGGATAAATCCTTCTCCACCGGAACCGTATAATGTTCCGGAATTAACCATTAGTTTCTGTTTGTTTTGTAAATATGAAGTTATATTGTCTGATCCGATTCCGGCAGCTCGGCAATCGATCCAGACCAGATATGTTCCTTCAAGTGGAAGTACAGGATATTGCGGCAAATGTTGTTTAAAGAAGTGACGGATATATGTGTAATTTTTCCAAAGATATTTTCGTAAGGCATCGAGCCATTCTTCACTTTTCTCATAGGCCGCTATTGTGGCGATGACACCGAATGGGTTGACATCGCACACTTCGTTGTCGTTGATTGCTCGGTCTATCCGTTTGCGGATGTTACTGTCGGCTGCCACGATATTCGCAATCTGCAAACCGGCGAGATTAAAAGCCTTGCTGGGTGAGATGCAGGTTGCGGAATGCGATCGGAATTCTTCGGAAAGAGATGCGAAAGGTGTATAATTGTGACCTTCATATGTCAGCTCACAATGTATTTCATCTGCGATTATAAATACTCCGTTTCGTAGACAAATATCTCCGATACGCCGTAATTCTTCCGGTGTCCAAACTCGTCCGACCGGATTGTGCGGATTGCACAACAACAGAAGTTTTACTTCAGGATCGGCAGCTTTGAGTTCGAGATCATCGAAATCAATTGTGTAGCATCCCTCTTGATAAATAAGCTTGTTAGCTATCATCTTACATCCGTTATTACGGATTGATGAATAAAAACAGTTGTAGACGGGTGTTTGGACGATTATTTTGTCACCGGGCATGGTCATAGCCTTGATTATAGCCGAAATTGCCGGAACTACTCCGCTTGTATAAATAATCCATTGGGGATCTATTTCCCATTTATGGCGGTTTATAAACCATTTGACTACTGCATCATAATAGTGTTGCGGTACTTTGGTATACCCGAAGATTCCGTGTTCTACTCTTTGTTGTAAAGTATCGATAATTGCCGGAGCTGTACGGAAATCCATATCGGCTACCCACATCGGCAGTACATTCTCTTCTTCAAGAGTATCCCATTTATAGGAGTTTGTCCCGCGACGGGGGATTATTTCATCAAAATTGTATTTCATAATTTATGTTTTTATTCGTACTTTATAAATCCATTTTCCTTGCCATAATCTGAAAAGAAATATTACGCCACGGAAACAAAGTTCGATACACATAGCAAGCCACACACCCCGTAATCCCATTGTCGGGGCGAGTAAAGCCGCCAGTGTTAGTCTGATACCCCAAATGCTTCCGAAATTCATCAAACTGGGAATAAAAGTATTACCCACTCCGACAAATACACCATAGCTCACGATAGAAGCTGCAAACATGGGTTCGGCAAAAGCTTCTATCCTTAAGATATCGACTCCCAATGTCCTGATTTCTTCTGTCGGAGTCATCACGCCGATAATTTGCGGAGCTGCTATATACATCAATGTACCCATGATTCCCATAATCGCCATTCCCGACCATACGGTTATATTTGCGAAACGCCGAAGTAATTTTAATCGGTTTGCGCCAAGACTTTGTCCGACTAATGTTGTAGCAGCCTCTGAAATGCCGTATCCGGGCATATAGCAGAGACTCTCGGCAATGATAGCAAACGAGTTGGCGGCAATGGCTACGATACCGAGCGGTGCTACGATAACTGTTGTCATGATCTGAGCGCCACAAATAGCTATATGTTCAAATCCCATTGGCAAAGATATGCGGACAGCATTTCGTAATGTATCTTGTCGAATTGAGAAACGTCCTCGTTCTCCGGATAATTTCAGTATAGGCGAACGGCGGCAGAGATACCACATCATTCCTCCGGCAGTTATCAACTCGGCAAGTACTGTTCCCAATGCAGCACCTTTCACACCTAAGCCGGCACCATAAATATCGATATTTAGATTCATGATTTCTATTTGCCTTTTCGGGAAAATCAAAAAAAAGTTGAATACTACGTCGAGCAAACACATCAGTATATTTAATATGCTGGGTATATGCATATTTCCACTGCACCGTAACATCCCGCTGGCAAGAAAATTCATTTGCAATACCGGTAAAAAGAGCGAAAAAATCAGGAAATAGATGGATGAATCGTGTCTGATTATCTCATCTCCGCCTAACCATCCGGGAAGAGCGTCACTGATGAAAACTCCGATAGCAGCTAATGAAGAGCCGAATAGCAATGTTGCGGTAATGGATTGGCGTAGAACCTTTCTTGCTCCGGTAAAATCACCAGCTCCTATAAGATGTGCCACTTGCACGGAAAAACCTGTTGCCGCTGCTGCACATAGTCCCCAAAACAACCATGTCGTTGTCGATACCAGTCCGATAGAAGCTGAAGCATTTGCTCCTAAACTTCCGACCATCGATGCATCTACGTATTGCATGGCAATAGAAGATAATTGTGCCATAATAGCCGGAACGCTAAGATATGCAGTTAATTCTAACTGCTGTTTCAGCGTCATTTTCTTACCTTCCCGAATGAGAGATAAAAGGTAGTCGGTTTTATTTTCCCTTGTTCTCATCGACAAACAGAGAGATTATTAATCAGAAAAGCAAGTCCTTTCGTCCCAAAGGTTCAATTTACAATCAGCCGGAGACTTAATATTTTTGTCAAGAATGATTTTACCATAATTGTCGGCGATTATACTGCCGGTACGGGGATTCTTTATGCTGTGTATCGGACTCTTGATCGTGGCATTTACATTGCTGTACTCAAAAGCAAGGTCGCAATCATCGGCCATGACACAGTTTTCCAATATTAGGTTTTCGGCATAGCATAAAGGTTGAGTACCAGAAATTTTGCAATTTACCAGACGAAGATTGCGTGAATGCCAACCCAAATATTCACCGTTTAATTCAGAATCGTAAACTGTTACATTTTCCGTTTCCCACAAAGCATCTTTCGTAGTAATTTTTGCATTGTGCAGTTCTAAATTTTTCACGTATTGGAATATATATTTGCTGTCACTTTCCAGTCCGTCAATATAAATATCGTTACAAAACATAAATGGGTAAGTTCCTCCATGTAGTTTCAGATTCTTTATATTCAGGCGGTTGCATCTCCAAAATACTTCATCGGCATCTGTCATCTCTACATTATTTATCTCGATGTCGTGCATCTCACGAAACATTTTAGGTGCATCGATCCGAGTATTGGTCATTTTTAAATGGTCGGAATACCACAAGGCAGAACGTCCTCCAACATCGAAAAAACATCGGTCGATGGTAAAGCCGTGAACATGCCAAAAGGGATAATTCCCTTCAAATTTGCAATTTATGGCTTCTATATTACTGCATTCTTTAATAGCCGATTCTCCGGCATGAATAATCACATTTTCTAAACGAAGGTCATGCGACTCGAATAAGGGGCGTTCACCTCCGAATTCCGTATTTGATATAATTTTCATTGTTTATCGTAATTCAGAATTATTTATTTTCGATTGATTTAATGAACCGTGCAGGAACACCACCGACAATTGTATTGGCCTCTACATTTTTTGTCACGACCGCTCCAGCTCCGATAATGGCATTATCTCCGATACTGACATCTTGAAGGATAGTTGCATTAGAACCTACCCATACATTCTTGCCGAGTGTAATAGGTGCGGGATAAGTAGTTTTACGGTCTTCTGGAGCTAATCCGTGATTGAGCGTGGCAAATACGACGTTATGCCCGATTTGACAACCGTCACCGATTGTTATTCCTCCGTGATCTTGGAAATGACAACAAGCATTGATGAATACATTTTCGCCCACAGAGATGTTTTTCCCGAAATCCGTGTAGAATGGAGGGAAAACACGGAGTGATTGCGGAACAGAATAACCGAATAGTTCGGAAAGTAACTCTCTGACTTTGTCGGGAGTATGGTATGTTGTATTCAGTCGGAATGAAACACGTCTCGCTTCATTGCTCATATCATCCATGAAATGATGAATTTCTTCTGTGTTAAAAGCCTTGCGCGCTTTTACGTACTCTTTGAAGGTTTCGATAGTCATATCAATTATCATTTTAATATTGTTCTATTTTTACTGGTATATCTCCGTCGATGCTTAAAGCCTCGATGCCATTACCGTTTATGTGGCCTATTTTTATCAGATCATTACTGTGTGACCAACTTTTGCAGAAAATGGCGACGTTTCCCCATGGTACATAAATGGTAATATCTCCGGGTGTAGGGGTACAACCGCGAGTAACACCTTCGGTTGTCAAAGCCGGAGAAGGGTAAAAAATTTTTTCAGTTATATTGTTATAGTCTTTTAACGTTATTTCCAGTGGCAGGCGGGAAAGAAAATCTCGAGCAGCAGCATTATTTTCCATTGTAGCGGTAATGGTACGGTCGCCGATCTTGATGTTTATATTTAGAGAAGAATTCTCGGGTGCATCCGATTCCTCCCGATCAGCACCTATTCTGTCGAGCCATTCTGTAATACGGCTTTCCATCTGCGGAAGAGTTGAAGAGGTCAGCAATAATGACTGTTCGATAAAGATGGACTCGGAACAGATCGATTGCGCTTCGCTGACTGAGGTAGCGATACCGCTGCTGCCGCTTGTGGCGAATAAAGCCATCTGTTTCCCGGAAAGTTTTGAGGCATGTTTATGCAAGAAACTCTGCATCGGTGTTGCCATACTGCTGTACCAGATCGGATAGCCTATGAATATAATGTCGTAGTTGTCAAAATTATCGATGGAAGTTTTAACCTCAGGATAATTACCTTGACGGATTTCTTCTAATTCTTTTTGTGCCCGACCGAGCATGGAATTATAATCGTTGTCGTAGGGTATTTGAGGCTCAACCTCTAAAATATCACAATTGAGTATTGTTCGAATCGTTTGTGCTACTCGCTCGGTATTATTTGTGCGAGAACAGTAAAGTATTAAATAACGTTTGTCTCCACCGGAAGTGGGAGTATCGGATTTGTCGTTATTCTCATTTTTGCTTTCCGTTTGTTTCGGAATAAACGGGTCTTCGGATTTTCCGCAAGCTGTTATCGACAGAACAATAAGCAGCAGAAATAGAATTAATAGATTCCTTTTCATTGTTTTATTTTTGTAATTAATATTCGGCTTTTATGATTATTTCGATCAGAATTTTTAGAAGTTATTTATCCGTTCGCTATTGTATAGCAAAAATAGAGAGTCTTAAAAAGATCTTTTGTAGATAAATTCTCGGTTTATTTAACCAAATTACGGATTATGATCTTCGATATAATAATAACTCCTGTAACTTTTAAATTACAGGAGTTATATATAAACATGTTGTTTGAAGATAACCTTTCTTATGTTTAGGCAGGCTCTTATAGATTATTCTGATTGGTCGAGTTTTTCGTATTCTTCATCTGAGACGGGCTCAAGCCATTCATTAGAAGTGTCTGTGCCGGGAACTTCAAATGCGAGATGGGCAAACCAGCTGTCAGATGCAGCACCGTGCCAGTGTTTGACATTTGCAGGAATATGAATGATTGTTCCGGGAAGAATTTCTACTGCCGGTTTTCCTGCTTCTTGATACCAGCCGCGTCCGGCTACTCCGATGAGCATTTGTCCACCACCGTTTGTTGCACGATGAATATGCCAGTTATTACGGCAACGAGGTTCGAATGTAACGTTGGATATATTTACCTGTTCACGTGAAATAGGAGCGAGATAGCTGTTCCCTATAAAATATTGAGCGTATGCAGTGTTCGGTTCTCCGATAGGGAAAATCATTTCACGTTGGAACATGGCTTTTGCGTCGTTACCGACAGAATCCTTTGCCCATACCTCTTTTGCGAGGTTGAAGGCAGCCCAAGCTTTTGGCCAGCCTGCATAAAAACCGATATGAGTGATAATTTCGGCAATTTCAGTTCGTGTAATTCCATTTTTCTTTGCTGATTGAAGATGAAAAATCAGAGAATTATCCGTAATTCCTTGACTGATAAGGGAAGTGATCGTAACCAGACTCCGGTCACGTAGTCCGAGTTTGTCGGTACGACTCCACACTTCACCGAAAAGGACATCGTCATTAAGCTCTGCAAATTTAGGAGCAAATTCTCCCAATTGGTCACGTCCGGCCGTTTGTTTGATTTTTTCTTGTGCCATAATAAAAGGGATATTTATAACTAATGCAATAAACGTGTATAAAATTTTATTTCTCATAATAATTCTTATTTAATTATTTACTGTTATAAGTTCAGAAAAAATTAGTATAATATTTTTGCAAGAGTGCGAGAAGAGCTTAGTAGCTGTTTCGGTTATATATGAAACATCGTTTGCTCCTTTTTTCAAAAAAAATTTGTGATCCATAGCTTTGTATTTTTTGTTAAGATTTCTAATTACAAAATTATTATGATAAGACAAATGGAGTTGTATATGATTTACGGATAATTGTACCCGAATCCCTGGTTCTGAAACGAAATATATTTATTTTAGGAGCGATAGAATCTTTTTATTTGAAAATTAGTTATAAAGATTTTGCAAATATGGGGGAAGATAGAGATGTTGTTCGAAATTAAGAACAGATCAATATAACAGATCTTTTAAATATATTATCCAAATAAATTTCGAATCGACTATGGGGCGCAAAAGCTCGTCTTTTTGTGACCTTTTTATGTCTTAGGTCATGGATTTATATAAAGAAAAAATATGTATTTTTAAAACATAAAACCTATATTTGCAACGATGAGAGTGATTTATTTATCCGAATGCGAGCAAATTATTTATGTACAGTCTTCAAAAATTACTACAACTACTTAATTTAATTAAGAACCCTGTACATAGAGAAAAGCTCCATTTGTCCCCTAAGTATAATTAAGCCTTTCTTTTTAGAAAAGCGGCATATTTTATTTATAGGGGGCGGGCTGACTTCTTTGGGGTTTAAGGTCGTAGCAAGCCTTGGAGACGACAGATGTTCGGCTTCCGCCCCTTTTTTATGAATACCGAGCAAATATTAAATAACCTACCTCTCTAAAATTGTCCGGTATAACCCTAAATTTATGGTAACGAAAGAAGATTCGATACCATACTTCCTAAGTGGAAAGATTACAAAACGTAGTAGGGGAAAACTGTAAAAATAAATAAAATCGTACCGGGAAAAATGAAAACGTTAAACTAAAAAAATAGAGTGTATGAATATTAATGATTTTATGGAAACCAAGATTCCCGAAATAAAAAATATTATTTCGAATCTAAGAGATGAATTCAGTTCACATCAATTTATTCAAAAATTTTCCAAACAATTTGAACCAGAATATATTGATATGCTCATGGAATATAGAGGTTTTGGAGCTTTTAGAGCAGTTCATTCTCAAATTGCAACCTATCTTAGTAAGAATATGGACAAACTTGATATTGAGAAAATTGAACCTAAAAAGGAAAGCATAAATATTTTTGGTGATACTGATATAATCCAGTGGTGGAAGAAGTAGAAACAAAACAGGGGACGAACGAGGTTGACACCCTTCTGTCTATGTGCTGCTTTTCTTTGGTGAGTGTCGTTAGTTAGCCGATGAAAGCACTGTTAGTCTGTTGTTTTCAGTCCTTTAAATAGCTTTGTTATAGGTAATCTTATCACTTTAAAGTGACAGACTGTGGTAACAAATTTCAAACTGCTTTTCGACATCAAGAAAACAGAAGTAAAAGCCGATAGTATTTACTCGATTATGGGACGTATCTCCATCGGAAAAACGATGGTGCAATTCAGTACCAAACAGATCGTTACTAATACAATACATGGGCAAACCGTATGTTTGGGAAAAGTACAATAGCAGTAGCCGTTAATCCGGGCATTGGATAAATTGAGCATTTCGATTAACTCACACTATCGGAAATTAATCCAACTGAATGGCTCGGCAACAGCTAACGAGGTAAAGAACGCCATTATTTCTTTGTTGGAGCTACCCAAACAGATTATTGAGAAATACAAGGGTATTGCCAAAGATGGCAAACTGCTCCCGATGCTTAGTTGTGGTAGATTGAACGAGAACCTACAAGTAATCTATGCGACTGGAATCTTCCTGTCATAAGGTGTTCCAATTGAGCGTGTTATACGAATGTTGAGACATCGTGATTTAGCTATTTTCTGCTACCTACTAAAAAAATAAATCCCTGATAATGTTTGATTATCAGGGATTTGCTTGATTTTTTCTCTGTTTTCCGTGATCCGCCTGGGGCTCGAACCCAGGACCCCAACATTAAAAGTGTTGTGCTCTACCAGCTGAGCTAGCGAATCATCACTTGCATTTGCTTTTTCAAATGCGTTGCAAAGGTACGCTTTATTTTCGTTTCTGCAAATTCTATATATACTTTTTTGAATTTTTGTTTTTAACTGTCTAATTTACAATAATGATAGAACTACTCTAAATTCTTCATTGGGAAAATATATGTTCAAATTTTTAGACCGACTCTTGATTCTTGCTAATATTTTTTTTCTTCTTAAATCATGTTTTGATAATCTGTTATAAAATATTCCATTTTAATTTATGTTTCATATAAATTGTTGCTATAATATTTTAAAATATAATCGTTCGTTTCCCTTACAAATATTTTTTATATTGATTTTTTACTTCTGTTATTTCATAAAGAAATAAAATAATACATTTGTGAAACATTTTGCTAATATTATTGCTTATATTAAAACAAAATGATTTTTATAATGGAAAAAGTGGATCAAATTAATATTGAAAGAGGTCTGTATGATGCTTCTTATGAGCATGATGCTTGCGGTGTCGGGATGTTGGTAAATATTCATGGTGGCAAATCTCATGATTTGGTCGATTCGGCTCTTAAGGTTTTAGAGAATATGAGACATAGAGGAGCTGAAGGTGCTGATAATAAAACAGGGGATGGTGCAGGAATTTTGCTTCAGATTCCTCATGAGTTTATTTTATTACAAGGAATTCCAGTTCCGGAAAAAGGGAAATACGGTACGGGGTTGATATTTCTTCCTAAAGATATAAAATTGCAAGACATGATATTGAGTATCATGATTGATGAGATAGAGCGGGAGGGATTGACATTGATGCATTTGAGAAAAGTTCCGGTAGATTCGTCTATATTAGGCCGTGAGGCTTTAGCAACAGAACCTGATGTGCGTCAAGTGTTTATTACCGGATGTAATGATCAGCAAGAGTTGGAGAAAAAGTTATATCTCATTCGTAAGCGGATTGAAAAGAAAATACGTTTGTCGGACGATCCGATACAAAAGGATTTTTATATCGTGTCGCTTTCTTCCCGAAGTATTATTTATAAAGGTATGCTTTCCTCTTTACAGTTAAGGCATTATTATACCGATCTTACTAATCACTATTTCACGAGTGGCTTGGCATTGGTACATTCTCGCTTCAGTACCAATACTTTTCCGACATGGAGTTTGGCACAACCGTTCAGATTATTGGCTCATAATGGTGAGATCAATACAATACGGGGAAACCGGGCTTGGATGGATGCTCGGGAGAGTGTTTTGGAATCTCCCGTGTTGGATAATATAGGAGACATTCGTCCTATCATACAGCCGGGTATGAGTGACAGTGCTTCATTGGACAATGTGTTGGAATTTTTAGTGATGTCGGGATTGAGCCTTCCGCATGCAATGGCTATTCTTGTACCGGAAAGTTTCAATGAAAAAAATCCTATATCCGAAGATCTTAAGGCTTTTTATGAGTACCATAGCATTCTTATGGAACCGTGGGATGGTCCGGCTGCACTTTTATTCTCGGACGGACGTTATGCCGGTGGAATGCTCGATCGGAATGGGCTGCGTCCGGCTCGTTATCTTATTACTAAAAATGATATGATGGTGGTAGCTTCGGAGGTCGGCGTTATGGATTTTGAGGCGAACGAGATAAAAGAAAAGGGGCGGTTACAGCCCGGTAAAATATTATTGGTCGATACCGAAGAGGGGAAAATATATTATGATGGAGAGTTAAAAAAACAATTGGCAGAGGCGTTTCCTTATCGAACATGGTTGGCGGCTAACCGGGTTGAACTTGATGAGTTGAAGTCCGGACGTAAAGTTGAACATCGTGTGACCGACTATGATCGTATGTTACGAGCATTTGGTTATACGCGAGAGGATATAGAGCGTGTTATCATACCGATGAGTGTGAATGGTGCAGAACCTGTATCTTCGATGGGAAATGATACTCCTTTGGCAATATTGTCTTCCCGTCCGCAGTTATTATATAATTATTTCCGTCAACAATTTGCACAAGTGACTAATCCTCCGATCGATCCTATAAGGGAAGAGCTGGTTATGAGCCTGACAGAATATATCGGAGCTGTCGGTAACAATATTCTTGTTCCGAGCGAGTCGCACTGTAAAATGGTAAAGCTTAATTATCCCATATTGAGCAATACTCAGTTGGATATCCTGTGTAATATTCGTTACAAAGGGTTCAATACGATAAAGTTGCCTATGCTCTATGAGGTAGCTAAAGGAAAGGACGGTATGCGTGATGCCCTTGATCATTTGTGCAAGAATGCCGAACAAGCAGTCGATGACGGGGTAAATTATATTGTATTGAGTGACAAAAATGTTGATAGAGTACATGCGCCTATACCTTCATTATTGGCTCTTTCGGCGGTACATCATCATTTGATTTCTGTACAGAAGCGTGTTCAGACGGCATTGATTGTCGAGACCGGAGAAATGAGAGAAGTTATGCATGCGGCTTTATTGTTGGGATATGGAGCGAGTGCCATTAACCCTTATATGGCTTTTGCCGTGTTGGATGAATTGGTTCGAAAACAAGAGATACAGTTAAATTATGAAACGGCAGAAAAGAATTATGTAAAAGCTATATGTAAAGGTCTTTTCAAAGTGATGAGCAAGATGGGTATTTCTACGATCCGAAGTTACCGGGGAGCTAAAATATTCGAAGCGGTAGGTTTATCTGCCGAGTTGAGCAAGAGCTATTTCGGTTCTACAGCTACGCCGATAGGAGGCATTCGTTTAGATGAGATAGCTTCTGACGTGGCGGCGTTTCATCGGGATGCTTTCGGAGGAGAAGTAGAAACTTTCCTGCCGAATCGAGGGATTTATTCATATCGCAAAGATGGAGAAAAGCATGCATGGAATCCGGAAACGATATCTACTTTGCAATTAGCTACACGTTTAGGTAGTTATAAGAAGTTTAAGGAATATACACATAGTGTTGATGAAAAGGAAGATCCCGTATTTTTACGCGATTTTCTGACGTTCAAAAAAAATCCTATTCCTATCGAAGATGTAGAACCCGCTTCGCATATTATGAGGCGTTTCGTTACAGGTGCAATGAGTTTCGGGTCTATCAGTAAAGAAGCTCATGAGACGATAGCTTTGGCAATGAATAAGATTGGCGGACGTAGTAATACGGGAGAAGGAGGAGAAGACCCCGTTCGTTTCGTTCCTTTGGAAAACGGACTTTCCATGCGTTCGGCAATAAAGCAGGTCGCTTCCGGACGTTTCGGTGTTACGACAGAATATTTGGTGAATGCCGATGAAATACAAATAAAAGTGGCACAAGGGGCTAAGCCCGGAGAAGGCGGACAATTGCCCGGTTATAAAGTGAACGAAGTCATTGCAAGGACGCGTCATTCCATTCCCGGTATTTCCCTTATTTCTCCGCCACCGCACCATGATATTTATTCGATTGAGGATTTGGCTCAGCTTATATTCGACCTGAAAAACGTAAATCCCAAAGCTGAGATAAGCGTTAAGTTAGTTTCAGAGAGTGGTGTCGGAACAATTGCTGCCGGAGTTGCTAAAGCCAAAGCCGATCGAATTATTATTTCAGGTGCTGAAGGAGGAACGGGAGCTAGTCCTGCCAGTTCTATCAGATATGCCGGTATGCCTCCTGAGATCGGGTTAAGCGAGACTCAGCAAACGCTTGTATTGAACGGACTTCGCGGACAGGTGAGGTTACAAACCGACGGACAATTGAAAACCGGAAGGGATATTGTCTTAATGGCTCTTCTCGGGGCGGAAGAATTTGGCTTTGCAACTTCAGCTTTGATTGTTCTCGGGTGTGTTATGATGCGCAAGTGTCACATGAATACATGTCCGGTAGGAGTAGCTACACAAGATGAAGAGTTACGCAAACGTTTTCACGGGCGTCATGAATATTTGGTGAATTTCTTTACGTTCCTTGCAGAAGAAGTTCGGGAATATCTTGCAGAAATGGGATTTACAAGTTTAGATGAAATTATCGGACGTGCCGATTTGTTGGAAAGAAAAGATATACGTAGTAACCCAAAATATGACCTGCTCGATTTTTCACGATTGACTTATTTCCCGGAACAAGCTGCAATGACGGCAATCCGGCAGATAAAAAGTCAAGATCATCATATCGATCATGTAAAGGATAGGGAGATAATTCAACAAGCCGCAGCGGCAATCGAATCTCGGAAAGAAATATCTTTAGACTATACGATTGCCAATACCGATCGTTCTGTAGGAGCTATGTTGTCGGGACATATTGTTTCTTTATATGGAGGAGAAGGTTTACCGGAACATACGTTGAACGTAAAATTTAAAGGTTCTGCAGGACAAAGTTTCGGTGCTTTTTTGGTAAATGGAGTTCATTTCAAGCTCGAGGGTGAAGCGAATGACTATCTTGGGAAAGGGTTGAGCGGAGGCCGCATCAGCCTGATGCCTCCGATACGTTCTACATTTGTCGCTGAAGAGAATACAATTGCTGGAAATACCTTACTTTACGGAGCTACATCGGGAGAGGTGTTTATAAATGGACGTGTCGGAGAACGTTTCGCGGTTCGTAATTCTGGCGCGATAGCGGTTGTTGAAGGGGTAGGCGATCACTGTTGTGAGTATATGACCGGAGGAAGAGTCGTTGTTTTGGGTACTACCGGACGAAATTTTGCTGCCGGAATGAGTGGCGGAGTCGCTTATGTTTGGAATAGAAATAATGATTTCGATTATTTCTGTAATATGGAGATGGTAGAGCTCTCTTTGATCGAAGAAAGTTGTTATCGGAAAGAACTACACGAACTGATCCGCATGCATTATTATTATACGGGGAGTAAATTGGCTAAAGTCATGCTTGACGAGTGGGATAAATATGTAGATCAATTTATTCAGGTAGTTCCTATTGAATATAAGAAAGTCTTACAGGAAGAGCAGATGCGTAAGTTGCAGCAGAAGATCGCTGACATGCAAAGAGATTATTGATACTCTTTCGGTGTTTTAATTTTTAGTTGTTTATTAGATAAATTGTTAAAAAATCGATATAATGGGAAATCCGAAAGCATTTCTTACTATACACCGGCAAGAAGCCGGATATCGTCCGGTACATGATCGTATCGAAGATTTTAGTGAAGTGGAACAAACATTAAATAGCGCTGATCGGAAAAATCAGGCATCTCGTTGCATGGATTGCGGTGTGCCGTTTTGCCATTGGGCTTGCCCTGTCGGGAATAAACAACCCGAATGGCAGGACTTGCTTTATAGGGGAAAATGGCGGGAGGCCTATATGATATTGGCGGAAACTTGTGATTTTCCGGAATTTACAGGACGCATCTGTCCCGCATTATGTGAAAAAAGCTGTGTGTTGAAATTAAGTGCAGACGAGCCTGTCACGATCCGGGAAAACGAGGCTTCTATTATGGAAGCTGCTTTTAGGGAGGGATATGTAAAACCTGCCTCTCCGAGACGTAACGGGAAAAAAGTAGCTGTGGTAGGTTCGGGTCCTGCAGGACTTACCGTTGCGAATCGGTTGAATCATAAAGGGTATGAAGTTACCGTATATGAAAAACATGAGTTACCGGGAGGTCTACTTCGTTTCGGTATTCCGAACTTTAAATTGAGTAAGGTCGTAATAGATCGCCGTATTCGCCTGATGAGGGAAGAAGGAATCGATTTTGTCTTGAATACGGAAATAGGGAAAGACATTCCGGCGAAAGATTTGATCGAAAAGTACGATGCCGTGTGTATCGCAATCGGTGCGGAAGTCCCGAGAGATTTACCGATTGAGGGACGAGATCTGAAAGGTATATATTTTGCACTGGAATTACTTGGGCAGCAGAATCGGGTATTAGAAGGTATTATCCCGCAATCCAAAGACTTGATTTCAGCTAAAGGGAAAAAAGTATTGGTCATAGGAGGAGGAGATACCGGTTCGGATTGTGTCGGCACATGCAATCGTCATGGAGCTGCGAAGATAACGCAAATAGAAATTATGCCGAAACCTCCGGTACATGATAATCCGGCAACACCTTGGCCTATGTATCCTATGGTGCTGAAAACAAGTAGTTCGCATGAAGAAGGATGTGAACGGCGTTGGCTATTGAATGCCATCAGATTTATCGGTGAAAAGAACAAGCTAAAAGCCGTAGAGGTAGAAGAAGTGTCTTGGACACGGGATGAAAATGGTCGTATGCAGATGCTTCCGACAGGCAAAAAAGAGGTCATTGATGCCGATTTGGTATTTTTGGCGATGGGTTTTGTACACCCTGCGTTGGAGGGAATTGTTTCTGAATTAGGACTTGCTGTGGATGCTCGGAAAAATATTGCTGTCGATTCTTTGCAGAAAAGCAGTGTAGATAAGGTTTTTGCTTGCGGTGATGCGACTACCGGAGCAAGTTTGGTAGTAAAGGCGATGGCTGCTGGAAAGAAGACAGCTGAAGCCATAGATCGGTATTTAGGATAATCAAATAACAATAAATAATTATGTGTGGAATAGTAGCAGTATTAGATATAGCTTCCGGAGATGTAACTGAATTACGTTCTCAGGTTTTGAAAATGTCCGACAAATTACGACATCGTGGTCCGGATTGGTCTGGCATTTATACCGGAAAGAAAGCGATTCTTGCACATGAGAGGCTTTCGATCGTAGACCCTCAGTCAGGAGGACAACCGCTTAAAAGTAAAGACGGAAAAGTCATTTTGACGGTGAATGGTGAAATTTACAATCATTTGGCGATTCGTGAACAGTTAAAAGGTGAGTATGAATTTCAGACGGGTTCCGATTGTGAGGTGATACTTGCTTTGTATCGGAAGAAAGGAATTCATTTTCTTGAGGATCTGAACGGGATATTTGCTTTTGTGTTATATGATGAGGAAAAAGATGAATATTTGGTTGCCCGTGATCCGATAGGGGTTATTCCTCTCTATATAGGTACGGATAATGCTGGACATATTATGGTAGCTTCAGAATTGAAAGCATTGGAAGGATATGCTGCTCATTATGAACCTTTTTTGCCGGGACATTATTATTACAGTAAAGAAAAAAAACAGGTGCGTTGGTATGTTCGGGACTGGATGGAGTATGATGCTGTAAAAAATAATCCGGCCGATATTCCTGATTTAAAGACGGCTTTAGAAGCTGCTGTACAACGGCAGTTGATGAGTGATGTTCCTTATGGAGTTTTATTGTCCGGAGGATTAGATTCTTCTATCATTTCGGCTATTGCGAAAAAATATGCGGCAAAACGGATAGAGAATGATAGTAAGACGGATGCATGGTGGCCACAACTGCACTCTTTCGCTGTAGGTTTGAAAGGAGCTCCGGATCTGAAGGCCGCTAAAAAAGTCGCGGACTATATCGGGACGGTTCACCATGAAATCAATTATACGGTGCAAGAAGGATTAGATGCTATACGGAATGTTATTTATTATATCGAAACTTATGATGTGACTACGGTAAGAGCTTCGACACCGATGTATCTTTTAGCTCGAGTTATCAAGTCAATGGGGATTAAGATGGTGTTGTCCGGAGAAGGTGCGGACGAAGTATTCGGGGGGTATCTCTATTTCCATAAAGCACCGGATGCAAAAGCGTTTCACGAAGAAACTGTACGAAAAATCGGTAAATTGTATTTATATGATTGTTTGCGCGCTAATAAATCCTTATCGGCTTGGGGAGTTGAGGGGCGTGTGCCTTTCCTGGATAAAGAGTTTCTTGATGTTGCCATGAGATTAAATCCCGAAGCTAAAATGTCACCCGGAAAAGTTATTGAAAAGAAAATCTTGCGGGAAGCCTTTTCCGATATGTTGCCGGATGAGGTTGTGTGGAGGCAGAAAGAGCAATTCTCGGATGGTGTCGGATATAGTTGGATCGATTCGTTGAAACAGTTGACGTCAGATTTAGTTTCGGATGAAGAAATGGCTCGTGCAGCCGAAAGATTTCCTGAACAAACACCGATGAATAAAGAAGAATATTATTATCGTTCGGTATTTGAAGAGCTGTTTCCGAGTAGGAGTGCTGCGTTAACAGTTCCGTCCGTTCCATCTGTTGCTTGTAGTACGGCTGAAGCATTGGCCTGGGACGAGGCATTTAGAAATTTGAACGAACCTTCCGGTCGTGCAGTAAAAGGAGTTCACGCCGATAGTTATTGATCCTTTTCAATATTTATGGTTGATGTGTTGAGAGACTATCTTAAAACGAGATAGTCTCTCTTGTGTTTACTTTTGTAATTAGAATTATCGATTATGAGATCGTACCGAATTTATAGTTATTAGAAGAGAACACTACTTATTGCTATTTTGTAATAATGCGTTTTACTTTTACTTCAAAAAATTACTATTTCATTATTACAGTTTTCAGATCATTGTTAAATAGATCGTATTCGTTTTTTGTTATCTTTCTTTTTGTTGATAAAACTATTAAAGAATGTCCTTCAAATTCTTTTCTGTATGCCGGGTGAATATGATGGTAGTCGTTAGAGTAGAATCCGCATTTTTGATAAAATCTTAATCGTGCAGCAGAAATCTTGTCTGTAATGGGATCGATTTCCAGTATGATGATTTTGGAATGTCCCCCAATAAACTTGTTCAAAAGGTTGCTGCCTATTCCGTTCCCTCTTAATGATTGGTTCACGGCAAAATGTTCGATGTATATGTAAGCAGGAAATTCCCAGTAAGAAATGAAGCCGATAAATTTGTTTTCTTCGGCGTAAGCAATTAGATGGTACTGAGGATGTAAAAAAGCGATCTTTTGTTGTTCTTCAGTTCTCTGTTCGAAAATTGGGAAACTGGTTGAATATAAGCTTTTAAATTCAGAATAGGATATATGCGATTGATTATTTATGATGATACTATTCATTAGGAAACAAAAGACAATTACGATTATTTCAAGTTGAACATATATGACAATGCGACGGAAATAGTCTGATTAGATGATGCTGAGAAATAATCGACTTTACGATTTTTGAAAAAGTCTCCTAACCCGAAATAGTATCGCCCTTCGAGTATGAAACTGTTTTTCTTGGCTTTGATCTCGATCCCGGCTCCTCCGCAAATACCATAATCAAATTTATGTGCAATGGGCATGTTGTATTGTGTAGATTCCCATGTTTGAGAAAATTGAGGAAGTTCTTTCAAATTGAAACTGCTTATTTCTTTATCCGATATAAGGAAGCCCACTTGCGGTCCTAAGTTTACAAATCCGCGAAAAACTCTGTTCCCAAAAAAGATATGAGTCATGAATGGCAGTTCTATATAATTTAATTTTCGGCTATAACTATAATCTCCTTCATCGCTGAAATTTTCTTTCCACCCATGCTGTGTAAAATTTAGTTCGACAATAAAACCGAAGTATTTTTCTTCGATATATCGTGCAGATATTCCTCCCATATAGCCCATTTCATAATTTTGCCGCACACTCGGACGAAGAGTTACTCGAGAAAAAGTAGTCCCGAATTTTCCGCCGACAGCAAATTCTCGTTTATAATTTCTTTGTGCCGAAATCGTGGCGATACAAAAAAGCAAAATAAAACTGCTTATAATGATCTTTTTCATGCTTTTATCTTATTACCCGTTTTTCGATGATGTATGAAGGCTTAAAATAGACGAAATAAAAACTCTTGTTTATAAATCCGCTCCAGTTATTGATCCTTTGGAATTTAAAGTCGGTTTGTATACTTGACGATTCTATTTGATTAAGGTGGTTTTCAAAATTTTTCCCGTATTGTTTTAATGCATTCAGAAAATACATACCTGTATCAAACCCTAATAGTCCGTATTTGGGATTGGCATTGATCATGTCTTTATTATACCAGAAATAAAAATTTTTTTGGAATTCTTTCCAATCATAGTCTGTCGGATTTGTGTAAAATCGAGTAAATATAACCGTATTTAGTTTATGAAAATTATTCAGATACTCTTTTGTATATGTTTGCCATTCGGGATATCCGAACAGTGTAATAGAAAGGTCGGTGCGATCATCTTTTAATTTGGTTAAAGGCGCAATGATTTTTCCGACAGAATTTTTTGTAGAAGAATTGCTGATCACCAGAATGTCCGAATTTTCCGGTAAGGAGCTGTTCAGCATTGTAAGTTCAGGATCTGAAGCGATATGAAAATCTTTGAATTGAATATTTTTATGTCGCAATTCCGCTTTTACAGAGTTGATGAAATCTTTCTTTTCATCCGCATTGTTATCATCAAGTAAAAATATGACTTGCTTGTTTCCAAATTGGCGTACCAATTCGGTTGCAGCTTCAGCATATAGATAAGAGTGCGGTATATTAGTTTGCAGAACATGAGTATTGTGATTTGCTTCGTCGTTTTTCAAAGAAAATGCATTTACCATGTTAATATTGTTCCTAAGTGCAAATTCTGCCGTTTTCTGTATCAGGTTATTATCGGCAGGCCCGATAATCAGATCCATCGATTTCATTTCGGGTTTTGATAAAATATTGTCGAGAGTAGAACTTTTCCCCTCTGTGTCATAAGCATATACATTAATGGATGTCCCCTGCTTTTTCAGGCTGTCCACAGCCAAAAGAAATCCCTGATAATATTCAAGATAAAGGGCAGATCTGGCATCTTCTTTTTGAGAAAGCATAAAGGGAAGTAAGACGGCAACGTTGACTTTCCCGTCTTTTTCTATTGAATAAAGGTCATTGTATATTTGATTAATATCTTCGTGAGTCGAGGCTTGAGAAATATCGGTCGGAGATTCTTTTACCGGAATATTTATCGTATCGTTTTTTTTGATCTCTCCGATTCCCGGATTACAAGCTCTGATATCGTCTATTGTAATGTCAAATTGTTGGGCGATACTATATAAGGTCTCTTTTTTCTTTACTGTGTATAAAAAAGTTTTAGGAATATTGTTTTTTTGAACCCTTTCGTTATTTTGTTCAGGAATAATTCGTATTACTTTCCCGATTGCGAAGTTCGAAGGCGATAGACCGGGATTTTGTTTTAATACGGATTCTACAGAAATGCCATATTTTCGGGAAACGGAAAATAATGTCTCTTTAGGAGCAATCGTGTGAAAAATATATTGGTTTCGAGTATTATTGGGCATTGAAGAATCGGACGATGTATTCGAGTTAGTTTGAGGAATCTTTAATTTTGTTCCTATTCGTATTCCCTTTTCCGATCCCGGGTTTAAAGCTACTATGGAGTCTGTACTGATATGGTACATACGAGATATCGCATATAGTGTTTCTCCTGCAGATACGGTATGAACGAAATAAGACGGTTCTGCTTCCGGAATTACCGTTTTTACTCCTTTAATCGGAATCAATAATTCTTGTCCGCTTTTTAAACCGTATTTAGCCGACGGATTAAATTGTATGATTTCCTCTTTAGAGACATCGAATTTTTTGCAAATAGAATAAAACCCTTCTGCACGATTTACTTTATATAAGTAGAACCCTTTACCGTCTATCGATTTTTGCGGGAAGTTATCGGCATATAATGATAAATATCCGATAAAAAAAATGAAAAGTAAGAAAGATATTTTTTTTAGAATCATGCGATCAGATTATTTGTTTTTATTGTTATCCGTATGTGATATATAGAAAACAAAGGTATAAAATTTTCCTTGTTGTGGCAATGCCTTAGAAAAACTTCATGATTATGAGAGTCTGTTTAAATTTTGTTCAGATATTTTTGAAGGTTATTTCGAGGATATTTTTTTGTCTTGATTCTATCTTGTGACATGTAAAAACCGTAAAATAAACTCGAAAAGGCAGAGAGACACTTTTACCGGAAAATTTAAACAGGTTCTAAAATCCTTTTTTGATTTTTTATTTATTTCTTTCTTTGAAATGCAGTATCTTTGACGATTAACTATTTGGGAGAGTTAGGAATGAAAAGATTCTGTATTTTATCATTATATATATTCTTCGTATCTCTTTTATATGCGCAAACTGTAGAAGTTGACGGAGCTTATCGCTGGACAGGTGTAAATAAATCGAAAACGGGGTTGGATTATGTTTTTGTAATTCCTTCGTCGTCTCAAGCTACAATTCGGTTTAATTCTACGTCGGGATCAACTGTCAATTGGTATAAATTTGATCGTACGGGGATTGGTAATAAATCATTTATTTATAGCGGTAATATATTGACTGCCGCAGAGAAAGATTGTGGGTATGTCATCGAACAAGGAGATGTTTCTGTTTATCTTTGGTTATCGATTTATAAAGAAGTATCTTCTTTGTATCCGGATGAGGAGTATGCGAATCAGTGTGAAGATGTCCGTTTGGCCGGAACAGGTCTTGATATTGCCTACTATACGGTCGATGGAAAGTGGATGGGAATAAATCGTGCGGTCGCTTATAAAACTTGGAAATGGGATGACACATTGAAAGATTTGAAAATGGTGGAGGATACTGTACAAGGTCTCGTTTCAAAGAGTGGGGAAACCGTCAGTTTGTATGCTCCAGCACCGTATGAAAAAACATTGTTTACGGTAATTGATTCTATCCCGTATAAGGGTTGGAACGGTGCTATAAAAACGTTTTCGACATCTGACGAGTACGAACCTCGCGCTATATTGGTAAAAGCTATTGTTAAACCGCTTCGGGAGAATGCGATAAATGAATTGAAATCCGATATGGAGGAAGGTGTTTTCGGTGGTTCAGCTCCAGTGGAAATGGAATTTAAAGCTTATGTAAGCGGAGATAACTATTATGCATGGGAGTTTATGCAGGAGAATCCGAGTGAGGTGGATGATCCTATGGTGGATGCTATATATCCGGATAAAATATTGCGATATACGTTCAAGGATGAGGGAACGACTTATGTCCGGCTTAAAGCAACCAATTCATATTGCAGCAGAGATACCTCTTTTACTATAACGGTAGGCGAATCTCGCCTTGAAGCTCCGAATATTTTTTCTCCCGGAACAAGTCCCGGTGTGAATGACGAGTGGAAAGTCGCCTATAAATCGATAGTTCAGTTTAAGTGTTGGATATTTAATCGATGGGGAGTTGAAATTTTCCGTTTTAGTGACCCGGCACAAGGTTGGGATGGGAAGTATAAAGGGAAATTAGTCCCACCCGGAGTTTACTATTATATTATAGAAGCAAAAGGGGCTGATAACCAGAATTATAAATTAAAAGGAAATATAAATATTTTAAGACCTCGTAATTAGAGTCTGTTTCTTTTCTCATCGAAAAATTTAAATAGGTTTTTAGAATCGGGTATATTGGGTAAAAAATGAAAAAAAAGTATATTTACATGTCGGTAGTTGTGATTATTCCGCTATTGACGATATTATCAATCGTTTCTTTTAAAACTCCGCAAAAAGATCTGCTTACATCATCTCTTATCGTTAATATTATACCGGATTTTCCTGCAAAAGTAGAGTGGGGAGGCGAGAGAGTCGATTTGGACAGATTCGATATGAGAGAACGGTATGATCGGGAGCTGACAAGTTTTTGTTATATGCATTCGAATACGCTCTTGATTTTAAAACGGGCTAATCGTTATTTCCCCCTTATCGAACCGATTCTTAAAAAGAACGGTATTCCTGAAGATTTCATTTATTTGGCAGCTATTGAGAGTTATTTAAATCCTCGTGCAGTTTCTCCTGCAAAAGCTGCGGGACTGTGGCAACTGCTACCTTCTACAGCAAAAGAAGCAGGACTCGAGGTGAACGATTATGTCGATGAACGGTTTAATATTGAAAAGTCGACAGAGGCGGCTTGTCGTTATCTGAAATCGGCTTATGCCAAATATGGTAGTTGGACTACTGTTGCGGCCTCTTATAATGCAGGAATGGGGAGAATTTCGAAAGAACTGGCGAAGCAACAACATGATTCTTCATTTGATCTTTGGTTAAATGAAGAAACCTCCAGATACGTTTTTCGGGCATTGGTATTGAAAGAAATTCTCGAAGACCCGTATCGGTTTGGGTTTGCCGTAAGAAAGCATCAGTTATATCATCCGGTGCGTGTGCGAGAAATAATGGTAAATACACCGATCGAGGATCTTGCTACATTTGCAAAAAATCATGGTATTACCTATGCCCAATTAAAAGAATTTAATTCATGGTTGAGAGATCGCAGCCTTCCGAACAAAAACGGAAAAACATATAAGATATTGATTCCTGAAAAGAAAGATTTGTATTATAGTACACGTCAGATACCTGTATATAATAAGAAATGGACAATAGACTGATGTTGCCGGATTGTTTTGTTTGCTATTTTTTAAGGATTTGAGAAAACGATGATAAAAAAAGACGATAAAATAGAGGTACTCGGAGCTCGGGTACACAATCTTAAGAATATAGATGTAGAAATACCTCGAAACAGTTTCACTATTATCACCGGTTTAAGCGGGAGTGGGAAATCTTCATTGGCATTTGATACTATATTTGCCGAAGGTCAACGTCGTTATATCGAGACGTTTTCGGCTTATGCCCGTAATTTTTTGGGGAATATGGAACGTCCGGATGTCGATAAAATAACCGGATTGAGTCCGGTAATATCCATAGAACAGAAAACAACGAATAAAAACCCTCGTTCTACGGTAGGAACAACGACGGAGATATATGATTTTTTAAGGCTTTTATATGCTCGAGCAGGAGAAGCTTATTCTTATATCTCAGGGGAAAAGATGGTCAAATATACCGAAGAGCAGATTATAGCTTTGATTCTTGATAGATATAAGGGACGGAAAACTTATGTTTTAGCGCCATTGGTGAGAAATCGGAAGGGGCACTACAAGGAACTTTTTGAACAAGTCCGTAAAAAAGGATATTTGACGGTTCGAGTTGACGGAGAATTACGCGAAATTCTACACGGAATGAAGCTTGATCGTTATAAAAATCATAGTGTAGAACTGGTGGTAGATAAATTGGTCGTTTCGGAAAAAGACGAACGACGTCTGAAAGAGAGTGTACAAATCGCCATGAAACAAGGCGATGGATTGATAATGATTCTGGATGCGGAGACCGGAGAGGTACGTCATTATAGTCGTATGTTGATGGATCCGAAAACCGGACTTTCATATAGTGAACCGGCTCCGCATAATTTTTCATTTAATTCTCCGCAGGGCGCATGTCCCAGATGTAAAGGATTGGGTTATGTCAATGTCATAGATAAAAGTAAGATAATTCCTGACCCGAACCAGTCGATATATCAGGGAGGGATCGTTCCGTTAGGTAAATATAAAAATACCCTTTTATTCTGGCAGATAGAGGCTATTTGTGATAAGTATGGAGTTACGCTGAAGACCCCTCTGAAAGATGTCCCGGAGGAGGCTTTGGATGATATTCTGAACGGAACGGACGAACGATTGAATATCAAGAACCAATCACTGGGAAATTCTAATTATTTTCTCTCCTTCGATGGTTTGATAAAGTATATCGAGATGCAACAGCAGAATGAGGCTACAGCCCAGGCTCAGAAGTGGGCAGGTCAGTTTGTAAAAACAGTTATTTGTCCTCAGTGTAACGGTCATAGATTAAATGAGGAGGCTTTGCATTATCGTATTCAAGGAAAGAATATTGCTGAACTGGCGGAGATGGATATTTCTGAACTTTCGGATTGGTTAGATGGGATAGAAATGCAAATGTCTTCAAAGCAAGCTGCGATTGCAAAAGAAATTTTGAAAGAGATACGCTCCAGATTGCATTTTTTGGTAGATGTCGGGTTGGAATATCTTAACTTGAATCGGGCTTCGGCAACTCTTTCTGGAGGAGAAAGTCAACGCATACGTTTAGCTACACAAATCGGGTCGCAGTTGGTCAATGTCCTTTATATTTTAGACGAACCGAGTATCGGATTACATCAGAGAGATAATACGCGTTTGATACGTTCGTTGAAACAACTTCGAGATGCCGGAAATTCTATTATCGTTGTTGAACATGATAAGGAAATGATGTTGGAGGCAGATTATGTCATAGATATGGGACCCAGAGCCGGGCGTCTTGGCGGAGAAGTGGTTTTTGCCGGAACTCCGAAAGAAATGTTGAAGACAGAAACATTGACAGCAGCATATCTGAATGGTAATATGGAAATTCCGCTGCCCGAAACGAGAAGAAAAGGAAATGGTAAATCTATTATTTTACAAGGAGCAACGGGAAATAATCTGAAAAATTTGACTGTTGAATTTCCATTAGGAAAATTCATTTGTGTGACAGGTGTCTCCGGTAGTGGAAAATCAAGTTTGATTAACGGTACATTACAACCGATAATTAGTCATTTGTTTTATCGTGCACAACGAGATCCGCTTCCTTATAAAAATATAGAAGGATTGGAATATATCGATAAAATCGTAAACGTTGACCAGTCTCCATTAGGTCGTACGCCTCGTTCGAATCCAGCGACTTATACGGGTGTGTTTTCTGATATACGGAATGTTTTTGTTGATCTTCCGGAAGCCAAGATACGAGGATATAAACCGGGGAGATTTTCTTTCAATGTTGCCGGAGGACGATGTGAAGTGTGTGGCGGAAATGGTTATAAGACTATTGAAATGAATTTTTTACCGGATGTATTAGTCCCTTGTGAGGAATGTCATGGGAAACGATATAATAGGGAAACATTAGAGGTTCGTTTCAAAGGAAAATCTATTGCGGATGTCCTTGATATGACGATTAATCAGGCTGTTGAGTTTTTTGAAAATATTCCGGCAATTTTGAATAAAATAAAAGTTCTTCAAGATGTCGGGTTAGGCTATATTAAATTAGGACAACCGTCTACTACATTATCGGGTGGAGAAAGCCAACGTGTGAAGTTAGCTACCGAATTGTCTAAAAAAGATACGGGAAAAACTCTTTATGTATTGGATGAACCGACCACAGGTTTGCACTTTGAAGATATTCGTGTTTTGTTGAATGTTCTCAATCGTTTGGTGGATAAAGGAAATACGGTTCTGGTTATAGAACATAATTTGGATGTTATAAAGTCTGCTGATTATATTATAGATATGGGACCTGAGGGAGGACAAGGAGGAGGGCAAGTTCTTGCTACCGGTACGCCGGAAGAAATATGTAGAACAAAAAATACTTATACAACACAATATCTGAAGGAAGAACTTAATTTGTAACTTTTCTGTTTATTATATAGATATGGTCTTCGTTTTGCTATCGGCATTATGAGGTAGAAATATAAGAACGAAATATACTCAAATAAAAAATTCTATTTGAGTATATTTCGTATAAAGCAGAATTTTTTATATTTGGAATTAATGATTGTAACCTGTAAATCGAAGTAATTTTTTATTTCTTGAAAAATTTTTCAAGTGAAAATTCCTCTTTTTGCAGATCGGACTAAAAATTTTCTATTTTTTCTTCTGAATCTTTTTCTGGAGAATTATTTTTGATATATGTCATAACCTCATTAAGTCCTGATGTGAATTTGTCGAAATCTTCTTGGTATAAAAAGATTTTATGTTTTTCAAATTGGACTATGGGATTATTGTCTTCACCGGAAATAATTTTTTTACTTTCTGTAATAGCTAGAAAAAATTCATCCTTTTTATTCTTCTTGACATCTAAATAATAGATCCTTTTTCCAGCTTTCAGTGTTTTTGTAAATACTATATCATTTTCCTTTTTATTGAGTGTGTCTTCCTTCCTCAGATTTTCCATATTAAGTAATGTTCTTGTGCGTGATGAAATATTTTATTAATTATGTATTCAAATGCAAATATGCTACTTTATTTTGAAGAAACAAATATTTTGAGATAACATTTTAGAAATATAATGAAGTTCGTTTCTTCTTGTGTCGATTTTTCAGAAAAAAATAGGCATTTAAGACGGAGTACAATGAAAAAAGTAATACCTTTGCAGCCGCATAATACAAAAAGGATCTTTAAAAAATGGTGAATCGAATTTTAATCCGAATCAAAGTTGTACAAATAGTATACTCTTATTTGGTAAATAAAGATAAGAGTATAGATACTTCAGAGAAAGAATTGTTTTTCAGTTTGGAAAAAGCTTATGAGTTGTATCACCGTTTGTTACTTCTGATGATCGAATTAACAGATGCCCAAAGTAAACGCATAGAAAATGCCCGTTTTAAATATACAGCGACTGCAGCAGATAAAAATCCGGATACGCGTTTAGTAAATAACCGTTTTATCGCACAATTGCGAGAAAACAAAATGTTAAAAGAGTATGTCGATCGTCAATCTGTTTCTTGGGTGAATGAGCCGGATTTTATTCGTATTTTGTTAGATCGTATATTAGCATCGGATTTTTATAAAACGTATTTGGCATCAGAAGAAGATTCGTATGCCGTTGATCAAGATTTTTGGAAAAAGGTGTTTAAACATATCATTGTTGATGATGAAGATCTGTCCGAGATTTTAGAAGCACAAAGTCTCTATTGGAACGATGACATGGAAACAATTTCTACTTTCGTGTTGAAAACGGTTAAGCGATTCGACCAAAGCAAAGGTTCAGAACAGGAGCTTTTGCCGATGTTTAAGGATGATGAGGATGCTGAATTTGCTAAAATGCTTTTTAGAAAAACTCTCATGAATGTCGATGCTAATAAGGCTCTGATAGATCAACATACGAAGAATTGGGAGATTGACCGGGTGGCATTTATGGATATAGTCATTATGTTGGTCGCTATTACGGAAATAAAATCATTCCCTACAATTCCCGTTAAAGTAACATTGAATGAATATATAGAAATAGCTAAGTCATATAGCACCATAAAAAGTGGACACTTTATAAATGGTATCTTAGATGCTGTCGCTTCTCAGTTAAAAAAAGACGGCTCTTTAGTAGGTAAAGTATAGGAGTATTCGAAATTTTTGCGATCTTTCTATAATAAAAAATTGAGTCTATACAAAGAATCCCGTATAGACTCAATTTTTTGTTGTTCATATTTTTTTCTTTATATAGCGACTATTTTAAGAATCTATTTAAATCTTACACAGATGTCTTTTTGAAAGTTGTTTTCGAGAATGTTTTTTGTTTCGATAAAGAGTATGGTTGGCTTAGTGATGTACAGAAACAGGAAAACATACCGAAAGAAAACGGGAAAAAAGAGTTGTCCGGATTACTTTATTAGAAAATTTAAATAGGCTCTTCTATATATTTTTTTCTCTATCTCACTTTTTTGTCATATCTTTGTTATTAAATAAAACAGTTGTATCTGTAACTGTATCTTTAATTGTTTAACAAATAAGTTGAAATTATGACATTATTGACAATTTTACTGCAACAACAAGGACAAGGCGCTGGATGGTCAAGCATAATTATGATGGTGGCCTTAGTTGCTATTTTTTATTTCTTTATGATCCGTCCTCAGACGAAAAGACAAAAAGAGATTCGTAAATTTCGTGAAGCATTAAGCGTCGGAGACAAAGTTGTTACCGCCGGGGGAATTTATGGAAAGATTAAGGAAATTAAAGATAATATTATCGTTCTTGAAATTGCGGATAATGTACGTATTCGTATTGATAAATCTTCTATTTACGCTACTGCTGCTGATTCGACGACTACAAATCAAGCTTAGTCGGTCTGTCTTTTTGTAGAAGATCTTATCAAAAGATCATTGAAGATAAAGTTTTTTGTTTGTAATTCTATTTCAAATAAAAAACTTTATCTTTGTTTTATTAGAGCTATTGTTTAAATGAAAAAAGTTACAGAACGCTATATTCAAATCAACCTGAAAAAATGGTTGCATAATGCAAATGTTTTTTTTCGCAGTGAAAGAAGCAAAGAAGTTATTACTTTTTTGTTATTTCTCGGTTTGTCGTTTCTTTTTTGGGTATTGCAATCATTAAATGAAGATGTAGAAGCATCATTCAAGATTCCTATACGCTTCACGAATGTACCGGATAAAGTAATGATTACGAACGAATATCCTCAATATTTGGACATTCGTATAAGGGATAACGGTACGACGATGATGAACTATATGATAGATCGTTTTGTCCCTGTCGAGATAGATTTTAATCAGTATCAGAATAAGCGCGGACAATTTACTATTTCATTGGCGAAGTTGAGCGCATTGGTTCGTAAACAACTTAAAAATACTACGGGCTTGGTTTCTATCTCTCCAGATTCTTTAACATTGTATTATTCCCAAAATAAAGGCGCGAAGTTTAAGTTGCGTTTGGTCGGTTCTGTATCTACAGTTCCGCAATGTGTTATTAACGGGGAAATATCTTCAGGGACAGATTCAGTTACGGTGTATGCTCCTTCTTATATTTTGAATTCTATTAAAACGATAGAAACAGATTCTTTTATTTTGAGAAATTTGTCGGACACAACGGTTTATGATCTCCCTTTGAAAAAAATAAGAGGGGCTAAGATTGTCCCGGATAAAGTAAAAATTATAGTTCCTGTTGAAGAGATAACAATGAAAAAGATGACACTTGCAATTAAGATAGAAAATATTCCGGACAATATGACGATGCTCCTTTTTCCCGCTACTGTGGAAGTTAGCTATATGCTTCCTATCAGTCATTTTTCAAAAGTCGCTGTTGGAGATATAGAAGTAGGTGTGGATTATGGACAAATAAAAAGCAATCTGGGGAATAAATTGGCTGTGAAAGTTTTGAAACAACCCTCTTTTGTTAAACATTTGCAAGTAGTACCTGACAGCGTAGAATATATTTTGGAGGAAAAAGTGTTATGAGGTCAGTAGGAATAACTGGTGGTATCGGAACAGGGAAATCGGTGGTGAGCCATTTCCTTCGTATATTGGGATTACCTGTATATGACAGTGATTCTGAAGCGAAAAGATTGATGAATACTCATCCGGAAATACGAAATAAACTTATCGAAATGTTTGGCTCTGATATATATGTAGAGCAAGAATTGAATAGAGTTTTATTAGCCCGTTATATATTTGCAGATCTGTTGTTGTTGCAGAAAATTAATGAGATTGTCCACCCGGTTGTCCGAAAAGATTTTAAATCTTGGTGTATGCGTCAGAAAACGGCATTTGTTTTTATGGAATCCGCTATTTTATTCGAATCAGGATTTGAAAATTCTGTTGATGAGGTTTGGGTGGTTACTGCGCCGGAAGACATACGCATTTATCGTGTGATGGCAAGGAATAATTGCAGTGAAGAAGAGGTAAGACAGAGAATATCAGTGCAGTTAGATGAAGCTGAAAAATGTAAAAAGGCAGATCATATCATTCAAAATGATAATAAAAATCCTCTGATACCACAAATTTTGAACTGTCTGAATTATAAGGGGAAACTCGAATGTTAAGAATCTTTTGATACAAAAAAGAGTATAACGATTGATAAATTGAATATTGAATATTACATTTGTGCCGATTTAATCTTTAAAAATATTACGATATTATGTTGAAAACAATCCTTTCTATATCTGGAAAACCCGGGTTATATAAATTGGTATCACAAGCAAAAAATATGTTGATTGTAGAGTCTGTAATTACAGGAAAACGGATACCTGCATACGCCCATGATAAAGTTATATCATTAGGAGATATTGCTATTTTTACGGAAAGTGGAGAAGTTCCATTGAGAGAGGTGATGGCGAAGGTAAAGGAAAAAGAAAACGGAGCAGTGGTTTCTATAGACTTAAAATCGAATTCGGATGCTTTAAGAGAATATTTTGCGGAGATTTTGCCCGATTTTGATAAAGAGCGGGTATATCCCACCGATATAAAAAAGCTGCTTAGTTGGTACAATCTGCTTGTAGAAAAAGATCTGGCCGATTTTTCAGAAGAGAAAGAAGAAAAAATAGAAAAATAAATATTTAAATATAAAAAATAGCCCCCTGATTATTAATACAAAATTATTTCTTGTTTTAATAATCAGGGTATTTTGTTTAGAGTATTAAGGCTTTTAGACAACTTCAAATTCTAAAGATGAAACAGTTAGTAGATATTGATAATTGGAGAAGGAAAGAAAACTATCTTTTTTTTAGAAACTTTGCAAATCCGTATTATACGGTAACATCGGTTGTAGATGTCTCGAAAGCTTATGATACATCTAAACGTTTGGGAATAAAGTTTTCTCAATTGCTTATGTATGCTTCTTTAAAAGCTGTGAATGGAATTGAATCTTTGCGATATAGGCAAATAGACGGGAGGGTATGGCTTTTTGATTCGATCAGGCTTAATACGGCAGTATCGCTTCCTGATCATTCTTTTATCTCGGTAATAGTCCCTTATAAAACATCTTTAAGAGAATTCGTGGTATCGATACAGGAACAGGTAGATTTGGCTCAAAAAGGTTTAGGTGATGCATATGGGCTCGATTCGGAAAAAGACGTTATTGTCATTAGCATTAATCCGTGGTATAGTTTTACCGGAATGCAGTTTCAATTTCCGGAGAATGCAGGAGAGAATATGCCGCTATCTATTTTCGGGAAAGTAACGGAAGATAATGGAATGAAGAAAATGCCGGTTGCGATGAGTTTTCATCACGGTTTTGTTGACGGATATTATGTCGGGCAATATTGGGAAAAATTCCAGCAAAATTTAAATGCCTCTTATGATTAATTAAGCTACAATAAGCTTTCGGTAAATGAGCGCAGAAAAACGAATCGGGAAAAAACTCAAAGAAGACCTGACAGAATTGCTTTATCAGAAAATTTAAGTGCTATTATTTGAAATTTACTCGAATTACTACTATAAAGTCATAAAATCGGGAACTTTTGAGAAATCTCATTTGTTTTGTCTGTAAATAATATGATTATGAGTAGGCGTACAGAACTTGAAAAAGAAATCGAAATAGTGCAGTCTCGAATAAACGATGCTTCCGAAAATACACCTAAAGAAATTTTGGAAGCGTGGGAAAAAGAATTAGACAGTCTTTCTTTTGAATTGAATAATTTGTACGATGATAATGAACTTGAAGATTCTTGATTCGTAAAATACGGATTTATGTATTGATTCAATTTTATAAAGTTTTGAAACTTAAAATTTTCAGAGTATGGCGAATCGGCAGAAAAGTTATTCGTTATGCTCTGTTTTTGTATAATACTTGATTACGTATTTGTTTATTAGTTTTTAAAGTGCATTATTTAATCGCTGTTTAAAACCTTATCCGGCATTATTAGAACGGAAATAAAAATGTTTCGGTAAAATAAAGACAGACGCTCAGTTTTTTGAAATATTTGAATAATATAAAAGAATCTGTAACTTTGTTACAATATTTACACATACTTTTAATTCATTGTATCATGAAAAATTTGATTTCGATTGTCATTTTGACAATATCATTGTGTGCATGTACACAGCACCGGAGTCCAGCAGTCGAGTGGACAAGCACTACGGCCGATTCGCTTTTTGTTTCTCATCCGGATATTTTTATGTCAGAATCTGCAGATAGTGCAGATGTTGAAGTTTTTGTAAATAATCCTATGCAGGAAATTGACGGATTTGGGGCATGTTTTAATGAGTTGGGGTGGACTTCATTGTCTGAATTGAATAGTAAAGATAGGGAGAATATCATAAAAGACCTTTTTAGTAAGGAGGGTATGAATTTTTCTGTCGGACGAATGCCTTTAGGTGCAAATGATTTTTCTCGAGATTGGTATTCCTATAATGAAACGGATAAAGATTTTGAAATGAAAAATTTCTCGATAGCCAATGATGAGGAGACTTTGATCCCATTTATTAAAGCAGCTTTGGCAGTACGACCTGATTTAAAACTTTGGGCATCTCCTTGGTGTCCGCCTACATGGATGAAATACAATAAACATTATGCATGCATGTATCAAGATCCTGAGACCGTACAAAAGAATATGAGACAGTTGGGAGTCGATGATAATATAACTACGGTCAATCATCTAACACCTGATCAGCAAGGTGCAGAAGGGGCGGATATGTTTATTCAAAAACCGGAATATCTGAAAGCTTATGCTCTGTATTTTAAAAAATTCATTGAAGCATATCGGTCGGAAGGCATACACATTGACATGGTTGCACCGCAAAACGAATTCAATTCTTGTCAAGTATTTCCTTCATGCATTTGGACAGCTGAGTCTTTGTCTCGTTTTGTCGGAGCATATTTAGGACCGGAAATGCAGAGGTTAGGAGTGAAGATATTATTTGGAACGATGGAGCGGAAAAATGATCTGATGATAGATACTGTTATGAAAAGTGAGGCGGGTAAATATATTTCAGCTATCGGTTTTCAATGGGCAGGGAAAGGAGCTGTTAAGGCCGTTCATGAAAAATATCCTGAATTAAAACTGGTACAGACCGAAAGCGAATGTGGGGATGGAAAGAATAGTTGGGATTATTGTTTTTATACTTGGAATCTGATGAAACACTATCTCAGTAATGGAACATCTGTTTACATGTATTGGAACATTTCATTAGAAGAAGATGGATTAAGTCATTGGTTCTGGCGTCAGAATTCCTTAATATCGGTTGATAAGGATACAAAAACATATAGATATACTCCCGAATATTACTTAATGAAACAGTTCAGTCATTTTATACACTCTGGAGCACGAAGAATTGAAACATCAGGGAAATATGATAATCTGTTGGCATTCAGAAATCCTGATAATTCGATTGTTGTTATTGCGGTAAATGAAGAAAGTTTTGAACAACCTTTGAAAGTCAGAATAGGGAAATTTATATTACCGATAAATTTAGCGTCTCGGTCTATAAATACGTTTGTAATACCCAAAAGATAAATTTACGGTGAATGAGAAAAATGGGCAGGCAAGTTTTTGTCTGCCTATTTTTTTGAAATAAAGAAAACAATATTAAGCTAAAAACTGTTGTGTAAAATATATTATAAATATTGTATTGGAGTTATTTATAAAGAACGAATTATGGCGATAAAGAAATTGTTTTTTTTGATGATACTGTTTGTGATGACAAGTATATCTGAAATTAATGCGGAAACGAAAGATTCTTTGTGGACTACCTCAGGATATGCAGGTCTTAAGTTGACTCAAGTCAGTTTTACGAATTGGGCGACAGGAGGAGATAATGCTTTTGCCTTTGATTTGCAAGGAACATATCAAGCGGATTATAAACATAATAAACATGTATGGAAAAATAGGTTGGAGTTGGCTTATGGATTGAATAAAACAAAAGGAGATGGATTAAAGAAAACCAGTGACAAAATTTACATAAATTCCAATTACGGATATGAAATATATAAAAACTTATATGCAAGTGCCATTTTGAATTTTCAGTCACAATTTACGAGAGGATATGATTATGCGATTAGCCGAGACATTTCTGTTTCTGAATTTATGGCTCCCGGATATTTGATGACCGGACTTGGTGTGACGTGGATTCCCAATAAATACTTTACGGCAGTATTTTCACCTGTAGCATGGCGCGGAACATTCGTTTTAAATGAACGCCTTTCCGATGAAGGTGCATTTGGTGTGAAGCCGGGTAAAAAACTCTTGTCCGAATTAGGAGCTAATCTAAAGCTGGAAGGTAAATATGAATTTTTGAAAAATATGATAGTTTATTCTCGGTTAGATCTATATTCCGACTATTTGCGAAAGCCTCAGAATGTTGATGTGAATTGGGAAGTTCAATTAAATATGGTTATTAATAAGTGGTTCTCTACAACATTAACGACAAATCTGGTATATGACGATGATGTACTTATCGGATTGAGTGACGGTCGCAAAGTAAAACGAGTTCAATTTAAAGAATTATTGGGGGTTGGGCTTCAATTTAATTTTTAGAACTTGTCTAAATTTTCCAATAAAAAATATTATCAAGTTATTTTTGCATTTTCTTCCGGTCTTTTTTCTTGTTTCCTCTCGTCAGATAGCCTGCTATCTTTCTCGTAAGAACAGAAAATATTCTCAAAAGAAACTCTTAAATCCAACCTGAGCAAAATTTAGACAGGCTCTTAGAATATAATAAAAGGCAGATTTTTTAATCCGCCTTTTATCATTGTTAGAGTATTATTGTTTACTTAGTTCAAATCCGATCAACATGCCGTCATAACCTTCGGCAACAGTACCGATTGTTTTGATTGTCGAACTTTTGGATGCTGAGGATAATTTAGTCAATATCTGTAATAATTTATCAGCATTAAACAGTAATTTGATATTATTACCTGATTTCTCTATTTTAGCTGCAGATTTTCCGATATTTATCAATCCGGCAATTTGATATTGCAGGTTCAGTTCCTGATTTTCTGCATCGAACGTGTATGTCCCTTTATAATTGCGTCCCATAAATTTATTTACAAACGTACTATCGGCAAATGTATATCCGAATTTTTCTGGACTGATCCCTACTTTTGTGTAAATACCAGCCAGTTTTTCACTGACTTCATTAGCGACTATTGCGCCACCAGCTTTTTTCAGAAGGTCTTCACTGGTAAATGAACATGCAGGACTTGCGTATTTCCAAGTACCTTGTAGATCGGATTGTTTAACACCACTGATTCCCGATACAATATTTGATACGGCATCTTTTACATTTGAAGAATTAAGAAAGTCTTTCAGACTTTGTGCATAAGATGAAACGGTTGTGGTAAGCAATAAAACCACGGCGAGTAATACAACTTTTCTTTTCATGATGAATTAATTATTTAAAAATTATTTTGATTATCCCAATTTTAGTTTAATGAATTTTTTGATAAAAAGGGCGGTTTCTTCTGATCCTAAAATTGAAGAGTCTATTGATAAATGATAAGAAGCTGCATCTCCCCACTCTTTATCAGTATAAAAATTGTAGTAGGCAGCACGATGCTTATTTACTTTTTCGGCTTTTTCCAGAGCTTCTTTTACATCGATAGGTTCTGTTCTTGTAATTCTTTCGATCCGGCTTTGCATAGGTGCATGAATAAATATATTGAAACAATTGGGAACATCCCTCAATATATAGTCGGCACACCGTCCTACAATTACACAAGAGTGTTCTTGTGCTATCCGTTGAATGACATCAGATTGATATTTAAAAATATTCTCGTTACAAAGAGAACCGTCGCTACCGAATGTACTGCCTAAAGATGCCCAACTCATAGAAAGCATGTGCCGTAAAGAACCGGGGGCTTTTTCATCTGCTTTTTCAAAATATTCTGCATTAAGGCCGCTTTCTTTGGACGCTTCTTTGATAAGCTCTTTATCATAATAAGCAATATTAAATAACTGAGCCAGCCTTTTCCCGATTTCTCGTCCGCCGCTCCCATATTGGCGACCTATAGTTATAATAAATTTTTGTTTCATGATTGATCAAAATTTTAGATTCTGTTTATTATTCGTTCTAAAAAACAGAAACAAATTTACAAAGTTTAATCGGAAATGATTCTCTTGACCATGTAAATTTTTATAGGTAATTATATACGAATTAACCTAAGAAACTTTGCTAACAAAATCAGTCCGAAAA